>NZ_JPES01000009.1:0-24582 GCF_000730175.1 Haloferax sp. ATB1
GTCGACGGCCGCGGCGAGGAGGTCCCCGTGAACGAGGCCGGCTATCTCGTTCTCACGCGCCCCTGGCCCGGCATGCCGCTCGCCCTGCGACGCGGCCACCGCTGGGGCGAGGAGGCTGCGAAGCTCGACGTGGACGGCTGGCACTACTTCACCGGCGACGGCGCGAAAGTGGACGACGACGGCTACGTCACCGTGCTCGGTCGCGTGGACGACGTCATCAACGTCTCGGGCCACCGACTCGGCACGATGGAGATAGAGTCGGCCATCGTCGGCGTCGAGGGCGTCGTCGAGGCCGCCGTCGTCAGCGTCGCCGACGCCGAGACGGGCGGTATCCACGCCTACGTCACGCTGGAGACGGGCGTCTCCGGGGACGACGACCTCCGCGAGCGCATCGCCGCACACGTCCGCGAGCGCATCGGTCCGATTGCCACGCCGGACGCCGTCGTGTTCACACCGGACCTCCCGAAGACGCGCTCCGGGAAGATTATGCGACGGTTCCTCGAAAACATCACCAACGGCGAGGAGTTCGGCGACACGTCCGCGCTCCAGAACCCGGAAATCGTCGGCGAACTCGAATCCATCGTCCGAGAGGGCTGACGACGGTTTCGGAAATCTCTGCCTATGCGAAACGCAGTTAGTATCGTTCGAGAGCGGTGCTTACCGCTAATTGCCATCTCCGTGCTGTCGGTACTGTCCTTCTTTCGGAAGATTTAGTTCGCTTATCGAGAGTATTACGAAACAGATGCGGGACGGAAACTCCGAACCGACGCCGCTGTCGGCGGGCGGGTACGAGCGACTGCGACGGTCGACCGAGACGTACCGCGAGGACCTCGTGCTTCGTCTCGGCGCGGAAGTCGGCCTCACGCCGGCCGAGATGAGTCGATTCGAGCCCGCACACGTGACCCAGCGGCGACGCGGAGGAACGGAGCTCTACTTCCTCGCCGTCCCGACCGACGGGCGGGCGGCGTATCTGCCGAACGAGGTCGAACACGACGTTCGGAAGTACGTCACGACGACCGGCATCGACGAGACGGAGCGGGTGCTTCCGGTCACGCCGCGGCGTCTCCAGATGCTCGTGGCGTCGGTCGGAACGCGGGCCGCCGAGGAGACCGGCCGCGAGGAACTGGCGGAGATCTCGACCCGCGACCTGCGTCGGCACTTCGCCCGAACGATGCTCGCCGACGGCGTCCCTCCGAGCGTCATCATGCGAATCGGTGGATGGGACCGCATCGAGAGCCTCGCGCCGCTCCTCGACGAACCGAGCGACGACGAGGTTCTCGATGCGCTCTCGCCGGCCCCCGTCGACGGCGGCGGGCGTGCCGGGGCAGGGAACCCCGACCGACTGCATCGGGTCGTCGAGACCGCGCGAAGCGTCGGGTCGGCACTCTCGGCGGTGAACACCCGAAACGAGGTCGAACAGGCGGTCTGTGACGGACTCGCCGAGTCTGACCAGTACCGTTTCGCTTGGACCGAGTCGGGCGAAACCGACGCGCGAGCGTCGCTCATCGCCGCCGGCATCGACGAGGGGTCGCTCGAAGCGGTCCGTCGGTCGCTCGCCGGTCGAGGCACGGATTTCACCCGGCGTGCGTGCGAGGCCGGGGCCGTCCAGACGGCGCGTCTCGGCTCGTCATCGACCTCGGAGAACGGCCCGTTTACCGTCGTTCCGCTGGTACACGGCGAAACCGCCTACGGCGCGCTCTACGTCGCCCTCGACGGCGAGGAGGTCACCGACCCCGAGGCGGACGTACTGGCGACGCTGGGTCGTCACGTCGGACAGGCAATCGCCGCCGCCGAGCGCCGGAAGCTACTGCTGGCTGATACGGTCGTCCAATTGGAGTTCGAATCCTCGGACGAGCGGGACGTGCTCGTTCGACTCTCCGCGGACCTCGGCTGTTCGATTCGACTCCGCGGCGTCGTCCCCATCGAGGAGCGGGCGTTGCTGTGTTTCCTCACCGTCCGGGAGGCGGCGACGGACGCGGTGTTCGACGAGTTGCAGTCGTCGGCCGACGTCGAGCATATCCGCCTGATACGGGACCGAGGGACGGAGTCGCTCCTCGAAGTCGCGCTCTCCGCGGGGTCGACGATTACGGCGCTCACCTCCTACGACGGCACCGTCTCGCGGTTCGTCGCAGAGGACGGCGTCGCCCGTTTCGTCGGCGAGTTCTCGAACGAAACGCCGCTGCGAGACGTGCTGTCCGACCTAACCGACGCCTATCCCGACACCGAACTCGTCGCGAAACAGGAGGTCGAACGGCCCGCGCGGAACACCGCCGACTTCCGGGCGTCGCTCGTGGCGCGACTCACCGACAAGCAACAGTCCGTCCTGCGAGCGGCCTATCTCGCCGGGTATTTCGAGTGGCCTCGCGGCAGTACCGCCGAAGACCTCGCCGATTCGATAGATATCTCGTCGCCGACGCTCCACCAACATCTTCGAACCGCACAGCAGAAACTCATGACCGCGTTCTTCGACGACGACACCGACGAGGAGGCTTCGACCCTAGACCCTTAGGCGTGCGACGCCTTGGCACACAATCGTTCATTATTGAATGATAGTTTACTAAAGAATATCTATAATAATCCAGACCAACCATATCCGGCTCTGAAGCCTGTGAACGCTCCTAAAGACTATCGTGTATAATTGTGCTGTTAATTTTCGATAATTAGTTACCCTACTTATGCCCCTTGTAGAGACTCGTTAGCACGTACTATGGCACAGGGTGACGCTGAACTGGAGGCACGGCTGGCAGAACAAGACGAGTTCGACCCCTCCGAGGAGTTCGTCGCGCAAGCGAACGTCTCGGACCCCGACATCTACGACGAGTTCGAGGAGAACTGGCCGGAATGCTGGGAGCGGGCGGCCGAGATGCTCGACTGGGACGAAGCGTACGACGAGGTGTTGGACGACTCGAACCCGCCGTTCTACGAGTGGTTCACCGGCGGCGAACTGAACGCCTGTTACAACTGCGTAGACCGCCACGTCGAAAACGGCGACAAGAACCGCGTCGCCATCAAGTGGGAGGGTGAACACGGCGAGACGCGGACGTACACGTATCAGGACCTCTACCGCGAGGTCAACGAGTTCGCGGCCGCGCTCCGCGCGCAGGGCGTCGAGGAGGACGACGTAGTCACGCTCTACATGCCGATGATTCCGGAGCTCCCCGTCGCCATGCTCGCGTGCGCCCGCATCGGCGCGCCCCACAACGTCGTCTTCGCAGGCTTCTCGGCCGACGCGCTGGCGACGCGGATGAACGCCGCTGACTCCCGGTTCCTCGTCACCTGCGACGGTTACTACCGCCGCGGCGACCCGCTCGACCACCTCGACAAGGCGAACGAAGGCCTCGACGGCGTCGACCACGGCGTCGACGCGACGGTCGTCGTCGACCGCCTCGGCGACGACGGCTTCGGCCACGACCTGAAGGGCAACCAGCACGACTGGGACGACCTCCTCGACGAACAGAGCGGCGAGCGAGTCGCGCCGGTCGAACGCGACGCCGAGGACATGCTGTTCCTCATGTACACGTCGGGCACGACGGGCAACCGAAGGGAGTCAAACACACCACCGGCGGCTATCTCTCCTACGCGACGTGGACTTCGCACGCCGTCCTCGACATCGAGAGGGAAGACACCTACTGGTGTTCGGCCGACATCGGCTGGATTACCGGCCACTCCTACATCGTCTACGGGCCGCTCGCACTCGGTTCGACGACGGTGATGTACGAGGGGACGCCCGACTTCCCCAACCGCGACCGAATGTGGGAACTCGTCGAGAAGTACGCGGTCGACATCTTCTACACCGCGCCGACGGCGATTCGCGCGTTCATGAAGTGGGGAAGCAAGTTCCCCGAGTCGCGGGACCTGTCGAGCCTCCGCCTGCTCGGCACCGTGGGTGAGCCCATCAATCCGCGGGCGTGGAAGTGGTACTACGAACACATCGGCAACGAGGAGTGTCCGGTCGTGGACACGTGGTGGCAGACCGAGACCGGCGGCATGATGATAACCACGCTACCGGGCGTCAAGAACATGAAGCCCGGGTCCGCCGGCCCGCCGCTACCGGGTATCGACGCCCAAATCGTCGACACCGACGGCGACGAAGTCGAACCCGGCCGGGCGGGCTACCTCACGGTGAACAAGCCGTGGCCGGGGATGCTCCGGACGCTCTACGACAACGACGAGCGCTACGTCTCCGAATACTGGGCGGAGTACTCCGACACCGACAGCGACGACCCCGACGACTGGGTCTACTTCCCCGAGGACGGCGCGAAAGTGGACGACGACGGCTACGTCACCGTGCTCGGTCGCGTCGACGACGTTCTCAACGTCTCGGGCCACCGCCTCGGGACGATGGAAATCGAGTCGGCTATCGTCGGCGTCGAGGGCGTCGCCGAGGCCGCTGTCGTCGGCGGCGACCACGAGGTGAAAGGCGAGGCCGTCTACGCCTACGTCATCACCGAAGACGGGTACGAGGAGGGCCCAGACCTTCGCGCGCGTATCATCGAGGGCGTCGAGGACGCCATCGGCCCCATCGCCAGACCCGAACGGGTCGTGTTCACGCCCGAACTGCCGAAGACCCGCTCGGGCAAAATCATGCGCCGCCTGCTCGAAGACGTGGCGGAACGGCGCGGAACTGGGTAACACCTCGACGCTCCGAAATCCCGAGGTCGTCGAGGAAATCGCGGCGAAGGTCCGCACTCAGGCCGACTGAACGGCCGCAATCGACCGAGCGAATCGAGAGCAACTGCGAGACGCCGAACCTATGTCAAGCGAAACCACCGAGTCAGATATTGACTCACACGCCACGAACGCCGACCGGAGCACAGCTTCCGACCACGACGAGATAGACTACCTGTCGCGGGAGGTGAACCTGTTGAAACCGAGCACCCCGTTCATGCGAGACCACCTGAAAGTAATCTGGGTCGGTTTCATCGCGTGGGCGCTCCTCACGTTCGGCCCGCCGGTGCTCACCTACTTCGCACCGGCGACGATGACCGCGCGGCTTCCGGTCGTCGGCTTCCCGGCGCACTACTTCCTCGTCGCCGTGTTGTCGCCGACGAGTTCGCTCGTCCTCGCGTTCGTCTACTCGCGCAAGCGCGACCAACTCGACAAGCGCTACGGCATCGACCACACGGCGTCGACGTCGCGCTCGAAGAGTGAGAGCGAGGCCGCCGTCGCCGACGGGGGGAGCGTCGAATGACGCCGAGCGTGTTCCTCCAGTCGGGCGACCTGCTCCCCGAGGCGCTCAACATCTCGTTCAAACTCGTGCCGGCCGTCATGGTCGTCGGGATGTTGGCCCTGTTTCTCGCCATCGGCTACGTGTTCAAAGTCGCCGACACCGAGGGGATGTGGGTCGCCGGCCGGTCCATCGGAAACATCGAGAACGGAATGGCAATCGGCGCGAACTGGATGTCGGCGGCCTCGTACCTCGGATTGGCGGGGCTCGTCGCTCTCGCGGGCTTCTACGGCCTCGCGTTCATCATCGGCTGGACGGCCGGCTACTTCGTCCTGCTCATCTTCCTGGCCGCGCAGATGCGTCGGTTCGGGAAGTACACGGCACCCGACTTCGTCGGCGACCGGTTCAACTCCGATACGGCGCGGGCAATCGGCGCGCTGACGACTATCCTCATCGGCTTCGTCTACTCGGTCGGACAGGCCCGCGGGATGGGCCTCGTCGGACTGTACGTCTTCGGGACCGACTACGTCACGATGGTCGTCGTCATGATGGCAATTACGGTCGGCTATCTGACCATCTCCGGCATGATGGGCGCGACCAAGAACATGGCCGTCCAGTACGTCATCCTCATCGTCGCGTTCCTGACGGCCGTCTACGTCGTCGGGTTCACCGGCGGCTACTCGACCGTCCTCCCGCAAATCGAGTACGGCCAGCTCATCGGCGAACTGTCCGCGGAGTTCTCGGAGCCGTTCGCCAACGCGGGGTTCTACCTCTGGATCGCCACGGCGTTCTCGCTCATCTTCGGGACCTGCGGTCTCCCGCACGTGTTGGTGCGGTTCTACACGGTCGAAAACGAGAAGACGGCGCGGCAGTCGACCGTCTGGGGACTGTTTTTCATCCTGCTCCTGTACTGGAGCGCCCCGGCGCTGGCGGCGTTCGGCGTCGACCTCTACGACGCCTCCCAGTACGGCCCGACGTTCGCGGCCAACGGCGGTATGAGCGGCGGTGAGGGCGACCTCATCGTCGTGCTCGCGGCGCAGCTTTCGAACCTGCCGACGTGGTTCGTCGGCCTCGTGGCGGCCGGCGGCATCGCCGCCGCCATCGCGACGACGGCGGGGCTTTTCATCACCGCCTCGTCCGCCGTCTCCCACGACATCTACACCAACATCATCAACCCCGACGCGACCCAGCGTCAGCAGGTGTTCGTCGGCCGGGCGACCATCGTCGCGCTCGGCGTCATCGTGACGATAACCGCGTTCGACCCGCCCGCGCTCGTCGGCGAACTGGTCGCGCTCGCGTTCTCCCTCGCGGCCATCGTGCTGTTCCCGATGTTCTTCCTCGGTCTCTGGTGGGAGAACACGAACCGTCAGGGCGCGCTCGCGGGCATGAGCATCGGCCTCGCGCTCTGGGTCGCCGCGGTGGTCAACGACCTCATCTTCCACTTCAGCGACGCTTTCGCCGAGTTCGTGCCGGCCATCGGCGCGGCGCTCGTCGGCACGCCGCTGGTGTTCGTCGTCACCATCGCCGTCTCGATGGCGACTGACGAGCCGCCCGAGCGAATCAAGAAGATGGTCCGACAGTGTCACAGCCCGGAACCGATGGGCCAGCAGCAGTCCGCAGAAGACGTGGTCATGAGCGCCGACGGGGGCCAGTCCCCCGCGGACGATTAACCAATGTACGAACACATCCTCGTTCCGACTGACGGAAGCGACGCGGCGGAGTACGCCGTCGAACAGGCGGTCGACCTCGCCTCGAAGTACGGCGCGACGGTCCACGCGCTGTACGTCGTCGACGTCGACGCCACCAGCTACTCGCTGGGGACAGAGCAGGTCGACCGCATCCGACAGGGTCGCCTCGACGACATGCCCGAAGTGAAGGAGGCGGCCGACAAGGCGACGGGCTACGTCGCCGACGCCGCCGCAGAACACGGACTGACCGTCCGCGAACACGTCGTCCCGGGCGAACCGGCGCGAGCCATCCGAAAGTTCGTCGAGGACACCGATATCGACCTCGTCGTGATGGGCTCGCACGGCCGGTCCGGTCTCTCCCGGGTCGTCCTCGGAAGCGTGACCGAACGCGTCCTGCGGCGGACCCGACTTCCGGTGCTCGTCGTCGACGTCCACGAAAAGAAAGCGGAAGCGGAAGCCGAAGCGGAACCGTAACCCATGCACGACACGACCCGCGCGAGGACGAACGCGCCGTCCGCGGCTCCCGACGGGGTGACCCGCCGATGAGCCTCGCGGAGACGATTCGAACCCACGTGCGCGAGCACCGCTCGGGCATGCTGACCGACCTGCTGTTCGCCCTGGCGTGGGTGACGGTCGTTTCGCTCCTGTTCGACGTCGTCGACGGGCCGCAGTGGGCGTTCTACCTCTGTCTGGGTGCGGGCGTCGTCGCGTACTTCGGCTTCTTCGCCTCGGTCGAAGCCGCGCGAGAACAGCGCTGACGCCGGGGTCATTCCCGGACGAGTCACTCCCGGACTATTTTCTCGTCCTGACTCGGGGCGGTTGCGGAGTCGCGCCCGCCGACGCGCTCACTCGCTCGTCGCCGGCGACGGCGGGTCATATGTCGTCAGCGCCGCGCCGACCCTCGCGCCCGCTTCGCCGAGGAGCGCCGACAGGCCGAATCCGAGCAGGCCGACGGTGGCGACCCCGCCGAGCATCATCAACCACCCCCCGACGACGAACCACGTCGGGCCGGACAGCGCGGTGGCGGCCCCGAACACGGTGGCCAGTATCCAGAGGACGGGGAGGCCGCCGACGAGTCCCGTCCGGACGCCGACGCCGGTCGCCGTTCCGTGCCGTCGCTTCGCCAGCGCACCGACGACGAGTCCGGCGAAGAACACGGCGCTCAGCGACATCGCCGACCGCCCGTCCAGATAGCTCCACGAGACGAACGCCGCCGCGACGAGTCCGCCGGCGAGGCTGTACCGCCGTCGCCACGGGAGTTCGGACGGCGCGCGAAATCTGGTCATACTCCCATTCGTGTCTCTCAACTAATAATTCTGTTCACGAATCGCCGAAAAATCGGGTCGCTTCGGGGCTACTCGTCGCGCTCTCGCCGCCGGTAGGCGATGCCCAGCCCGGCGGCGAGTAGCACGGCGACGACGGCGAGCGTCCATCCGGTGGCGTTGCCGCCGTCGTCGCCGCCGGTCTCATCGCCGTCGGTCTCACCGCTGACGGCCTCGCCGCCGGTAGCCTCGGCGGTCGAGTCGTCGACCGACGCCGCCGTCTCGGTCTCGCCTGCGTCCTCGACGGTGACGCTGCCGACGACTCGGTCGCCGACCGCGAGTTCGTACGTTCCGGCTTCGTCGAACGCGTAGCTGAGCGTGGCCGTCCCGTTCTCGAACGCGCCGAGTTCCACGGTCTGGCCGGCGACGCGCTCGCCGTCGACCAGTAAGTCGAGTTCGTGGGAGCCTCCCGCGCCGCCGAGGTTCGACACGTCGACCGAGAGTTCGACTTCCTCTCCGACCGACACGCTCGTCTCTGTGACCTCCGCGGCGGTCGTCTCGAAGACGGGGACGGTCGAGCCGATGGTGAACCGCGACAGGCCGGGCGAGGTCGCCTCGAAGACGTAGCGCGACTCGGACTCCTCGACGAGGCTCGCGTCGAGCCTGCGCCACTGCGTCTGTTCGTCGCGGTAGAGCGCGACCGACTCCGGGCCGACGCCCGTGGTCTCGAAGTAGTCCTTCCGAACGCTGAACGTGAACGTCACGTCGTCGATGTCGTCGTCGTGTATCGAGTGGTCGACGACGACGTAGCCCGCCGAGGTCGCGCCCGTCTCGCGCCGGAAGCGCTCGCTCGTGGCCTCGTCCTCGGACGCCTCGTACGTCGTGACGCTCAGCGTGAAGTCGTCCTCGTTTTTCACGTTCATCGAGAGCTGTGCGACCGAGATGTTCTCGGCGGCGGTCGACGCCGATTCGTCGGCGCTCGCGGCGTCCCCAGCGCCCCCGGCGGACTCGTTGGTCTCGCTCCCGCCGGCCTCGGCGTCGGTCGCGGGGGGTTCGAGCGGGATGACGACGGGGCGGGTCGTGTCGACGTTCGTCACCGACACGTCCGACCGCTTCGTCGTCCCTTCGCTCGCCGTGTCGACGACGACGTCCGCGTCGTCGTCCGTCTCTTCGGTCGTCTCCGCGGTTCCCCCCGACGAGGAGGAGGAGGATGACGACGACGACGATGACGACGATTCTTCGTTCACGGTGACGGTCATCGTGTCCGAATCGACGTTGCCGGCGGCGTCGGTCACGTTCAGGGTGACGGTGTAGGTGCCGGTCGAGCCGTAGCTGTGGGTCTCGGTCGCGTTCGTCGCGTTCGCGCCGTCGCCGAAGTCCCACTCGTAGGCGTCGATTGCGCCGTTGTCGGTCGATCCGCTGGCGTCGAACTTGACCGCGTCGCCCTCCGTGACCGACACGTTGTCGCCGGCGTCTGCGGTGGGCGCGGTCGTGTCGTTGACGGTCACGACCATCGAGTCGGAATCGGCGTTGCCGGCGGCGTCGGTCACCGTCAGCACCACGTCGTACGTGCCGGGGTCGGCGAACGTGTGGTTCGGAGTCGCTTCGGTCGCGTTCGGGGAGCCGTCGCCGAAGTCCCATTCGTAGCTGTCGATGGCACCGTTGTCGGTCGACCCGCTGGCGTCGAACTTGACGGCGGTGTCCTCGTCGACGGTCTGGTTGCTCCCGGCGTCGGCGGTGGGCGCGGTCGTGTCGTTGACGGTCGCGACGAGCGTGTCGAACGCGCTGTTGCCGGCGGTGTCGGTCGCGTTCAGAGTGACGGTGTAGGTGCCGGGGTCGGCGAACGCGTGGGTGGCGTTTTCGCCCGTCGCGTTCGCGGAGCCGTCGCCGAAGTCCCACTCGTAGGTCGCGACTCCCGAGGCGTCGGTCGCCGTCGCGTTGAACTCGGCGGTGGTGTCCTCGTCGGCGGTCTGGTCGGCACCCGCGTCTGCGGTCGGCGCGGTCGCGTCGTCGACCGTCACGACCAGCGTGTCGGCGTCGGCGTTACCGCCGCTGTCGGTCACGTTCAGCGTGACGTTGTAGGTACCGGGGTCGGCGAACGTGTGACTCGGGGTCGCTCCGGTCGCGTTCGGGGAGCCGTCGTCGAAGTCCCACTCGTAGCTGTCGATGACGCCGTTGTCGGTCGAGGCGGAGCCGTCGAAGTCGACGGCGGTGTCCTCGTCGACGGTCTGGTTCGCGCCCGCGTCTGCGGTGGGTGCGGTCGTGTCGTTAACGGTCACGACCAGCGTGTCGGTTCCCTCGTTCCCCGCGGCGTCGCTGGCGGTGAACGTCGCCGTGTAGGTGCCGGGGTCTGCGAAGGTGTGAGTGGCGTTTTTGCCGGTCACGTTCGCGGAGCCGTCGCCGAAGTCCCACGAGGTGCTCGTGACGCCGACGGCGTCGGTCGCCGTCGCGTTGAAGTCGAGCGCCACGTCCTCGTCAACGGTGGCGTTCGCCCCCGCGTCGACGGCGGGCGCGACCGTGTCGATAGTGACGCTGTCGGACTCGCTTGCGGCCCCATCCTGCCCGTCGGCGTTCTCCGCGGTGTCGACCGTGACGGTGTAGGTGCCGTCGCTTCCGGTCTCGTACGGCGACGCGAGCGTGTACGTGTACGGCTCGCTCCCCGATTCCGTGAAGTCGGCCTCGGTGAACGCCGTCGAACTCGGGCCGGCGACCGAGACGGAGATGTTCGTCAGAGCCTGCGACGAGTCGAACGACACGGAAAGGTTCTGTTCCGTGGGATTGGTCGCGTTGACCGCCGAGACGGTCGGTGCCGGCTCCGCGAGCGCGTGGAACTGACTGCCGCTGCCGTAGTAGAGATAGCCGTTCCACGCGAGCGGCGTCGCGTAGAGGCTGCTCGCTGGCGAGTTGTACGACCACAGTTCCGTCCCGTCGGTCGCGTTGAACGCGCGAACGGTCGAGTCACCGAAATCCGAGATGTAGAGCACGTCGCCCGCGACGACCGGCGCGCCGCGGAAGTCGCTCCCCGACGCGTTCCAGAGTCTGCTTCCGTCGGCGGCGTCGAGCGCGACGAGTTCGCCGCCGCGGCTCCCGGCGTAGACGACGCCGTCGGCGTACACCTGACTCGAATCCACGTCGCCCGCCATCGAGTAGTTCCAGCGCTTGGTGCCGTCGGTCGCGTTGATGGCGTACACGCTTCCGTTCCCGCTTGTTTCGCCCATCGTGCTGTCGCTCCCGACGAACACCGTGTCGTTCGCGACCGTCGGGTCCGACTGGCTCTCGTCGAGGAGCGTGTAGTTCCAGAGTTTCGCCCCGGTGGTGGCGTTCAGCGCGGTCAGATTGTCGTCGTCGGCCGAGACGTAGACGACGCCGTCGACGACCGCGGGGTTCGACTCCACCAGCACCGGCTGGTACATCGTGTAGTACCAGAGTTCTTCGCCGGTGTCGGCGTCGACCGCGGTCAGGTTCCCGTCGTTGCTCCCGAAGTAGACGACGCCGTCGACGACCGCGGGGGCCGACCGGACGTTCGTCTGCGTCTCGTAACTCCAGATTTCGGTGCCGTCGGTCGCGTTTATGGCGTGTAGCTTGTGGTCGTTGCTTCCGAGGTAGAGGACGCCGTTGGCGTAGGCGGGCGTGGTCCACGTCGACCCGTCGAGGCCGCCGGGCGTCGCGTTCCATCTCTCTGCGCCCGTCTCGGGGTCTAACGCGTACAGACTGCCGCCGTTGTGGAACGCGGTGTAAAGCGTGTCGCCGACGATGGTCGGTTGCATCACCTGCGGGGCGGTGTCGGAGACGTTCCAGACTTCCACGGGTTCGGTGAGCGGCCCCTCCTGGTTCGGGTAGTTCCCGAGGTTGCCCGGCCCGCCGTGGAACTTCGCGTTGGCCGCCTCGACGGTCACGGTCTGTGCGGCGAGCCCCCCGGCGGCGACGTCGTAGGTCCCCGCCCCCCAGAGCGTCTCCGTGAACGTGAGCTGTCGGCTTTCGCTCGCGTTGAGTGTCCCGGTTTGGTACGCCACGACCTCGCCGTCGACGGTGAGGGTCGTGTTGTACGGTTGCTGTGACGCCCCGGTGTTTTCGACGGTGACGTTCACGGTGACGGCGCTTCCCTCGTAGAGCGTCGTCGGCGTCACCGAGAGGTTCGAATGCGTGATATCCGCGCCGTTCGTGACCGCCGCCGCACCGACGGGTACCCACGCGACGAGCGAAATCACCGTCACCAGCGTCAGCACGAGTGTGCTCACCTGCTGTCGCGTTATCCCGACCCCCCTCGTCATCAACTGTTCGCCTCCCCGTCCGTCCTGCCGTGGCCCCTGAGTCCCTTAAATACCATATTACTGCCAAATACGGATTCACGTCCGATAATTGGTCGATACAGACTAACGAGGATATTGTATAACGATGCCGAATAAAATCGGATTTTTTGGATATAAATATTTTAAACTACGATTACGAATCTAATTTTGTTATGTTGGGTACTCACATTATTATGTCTGAATACATTTTACAAATTCTAGAATTTGTGACTTTAGAGGGTTGAGTAGGGGCATTTAGATAAATCTTCTCAGTCGTCTCTGAATTCAATATTGCTATTTTTATTCAATACCTGTTGGTGAGGAAGTTATCAAAACAAATATTTTGAATGGCGGCCTCACGTCAGTCTACCCACTCAACGCATTGTTCGTTGAGACGACGACAGCGATGAGAGCGACGACAGCGAACGACGCTGTGCTCACGGCTCACGGGTCGCCGCTGGTCCCTTCGTCCGGTAGGAGCGTCGAAACGAGGAGCACGAGCAACACGAAAAGCGCGAGGAGAAACAGCGTCTCCCGCTGTGCCTGCACTATCGAGGCGTCGAACACGTCGGTCAGTAGCTCCCGTTGCGCCGGTGTGAGACCGGCGAGAAACGCCCGTTGGGTCTCTTCGGTCGCCGTCTCGGCGGCGTTTTCCAGCGCCACGACGAGCGCCCCTCGCTCGCTCGCCGACACGCTCGCGTTAATGGCGGTCAGCACGCCGTCGACGACGCCGTCGTAAAAGCGCCCGAGCAGGTACGCGCCCACGATGGCGGTCCCGAACGAGTAGCCGAGCATCATCGTCGCGTTCAGCAGGCCGGACGCCGCCGCCGAGTCCCGTTGGTCGACAGCCGAGAGCGTCATATCGATGAGTTGTGCCATCACGAGCCCGAGACCGAGCCCCACGAGCCCCATCGGTACGGCGAGTTGCGTCACCGTCGCGTCGAGCGTTGTCTGCGACACGAGCGCGAGCACGCCGATCCCCATGAGCACGACGCCGCCCTGAATCAGCAGTTTCGGCGCGACGACCCGCCGCCAGTCGGTCGTGAAGATGGACGCGACGAACGTCGCGAGGGAGAACGGAAGCATTGCGACGCCAGTTTCGAACGCGGTGTATCCGGCCCCGGACTGGAGGAAGACCGGGACGACGAAGATGAACCCCGCGAGGACCAACGACCGCGCGGCGTTCGTGACGACGCCGGCGGTGAACTGCCCGTTCGATAGGAGCCGGACCGGGACGAGCGGCGACCCGCCCTCGCGCTCGACGCGGCGCTCGTACTGGACGAAGCCCGCGAAGACGACGGCCCCGAAGCCGACGAGCCAGAGGGTCGGAGACGCGCCGAGCAGGTCCAGTCGCACGTCGCCGACGACGAACGGCCGGCGGGCCAATAGCCAGCCGTACCGCCCGGCCAAGAGGACGCCGGCGACGAGGGCGGTCGTCCCCACCACCGAGAGGACCGTGCCGCCGACGTCCAGTTTCGTCGGCGTCTCGCTCAGAGACTCCTCGGGGAGATACCTGACGAACGCGAGCGCGACGAGGACGATTAGCACCTCGATGCCGAACCCCCATCGCCAACTCGCGAACGTCGTGACCGCGCCGCCGAGTAGCGGTCCGAACGCGGCACCCGCGGCGTTCACTCCGGCGAGGATACCGAGGGCTTTCGCCCGGTCTGCGCCCTCGTAGCTGACGAGGAGGACGGTGAACGTCAGCGGGAGCAACACGGCGGCGGCGGCCCCCTCGACGACCGACCAGCCGACGTAGAGCACGACGACGTTCCAACTCAGCGCCGCCAGCGTCGTCCCGACCCCGTACACGAGGAGCGTCGCGGTCATCAGCCGCCGAATCCCGTACATCGACGACAGCTTGCCGCCGGGGAGAATCAGCGCCGCCATGACCATCGCGTAGAACGAAATCGCGCCCTGAACGACCGTGACGGTCGTGTCGAGGTCGGCGACGATGGACGGAATCGCGACGTTCATCAGCGTCGAGTCGATGACCCCGATGAACATCGCGAGACTCACCGCCACGGCCGGCCCCCAGTACGCCAGCCCGCTCGCCGAGTCGGTCACCACCGTGCCCTCTCCGAGGGCGTGAGCGTTCGCGTCTGCGTCCATCCCTGTTGATACCACGTCCTGTTCGATAAACCCTGCTGACGGCGGGCGTGGCCCGTCTTCCGGTCGGTTCGGCTCAGCCGTGCGACGACCCGGTGTCGAGCGACTCGCCGCAGTACGGGCACCATTCGACCCGCTTTCCTCCGGGCCGTCCTCGGTCGGTCGTCCGTGTCTCTTCGGTCTCCTGCGCCCGTTCTCCCGCCCGCTCCGCGAAGAACCCCGCGGCCAAGATGCTCGACGGGAGCGCGAAGAAGGCGACGCCGCCGAGCATGGTCGCAGCGCCGAGCAGACGCCCGAGCGGCGTCACGGGAACCACGTCGCCGTAGCCGACCGTGGTGAGCGTCACGACGCCCCACCAGAGCGTCTCCGGAATCGACGAGAACGCGTCCGGTTGGACGCTTCCCTCGACGAAGTACATGAGCGTCGACGAGACGAGGACCAACATCCCGGCCCCGCTGAACGCGACCCCGAGGTCGTCGCGCTGTGCGTCGAGGACTCGCTTGAACCGCCGCCGGGAGCGTCTGAACCACGAGAGGTTCAGCACGCGAGCCAGCCAGAAGACGCGGAACAGCCCCGACTCGAACAGCCGTATCTCGAAGAGGAGTCCGGTCCAGAACGTCGCGATGACGAAACAGTCGACGACCGAGATGGGGTCGCGGACGAACGCGAACCGACTCCGTCCGGCGTCGGGAGCGGCCGAGCCGGCGGCCCAGAGCCGGACGACGTACAGGCACGTGAACAGCGCGATGGACGCGACGAGCAGGCCGTCGAAGTAGGCTCCGAACCGCTCGTACAGCGACTCGACCGTCGAGAGGACGACGGCGACGACGTTCGCCGACGCGAGGACGAACACGAGGCGCTCGAACCGTTCGCCCCAGCGGTTCTCGGAATCAGGGTCGACCACCGTCCACACCTGGTCTCTGGACGTCTGCGCCATGCCACAGTATCGCCGCCGAGTCATATGTCGTTTCCTCCCGTCTGCGGTTCGGACCGTCAGCGGTCGGCCGTGTCGGGTTCCGTCGCAATCGACTCGGTCGCAACCGACTCGCTCGACCCGCCCGACTCGGTCGTCGGCCGGACGACCGTCCGCGACGGAATCGCGGCCTCCCGCCTCGGTGTCGACGTGACGAGCCGTTGGAACCACGTCTCCTCGTTCGGCGCGGACTTCTCGACGAGTTCGTAGTCGACGGCGACCCCGCCGTCTTCCGTCGCCGACACGCGCACGTAGTTGAGTTGGTACCACGAGTAGAACACGGGCGGGAGGACGCCGAACGCGGACTCGACGCGGCGCAGTCGCTTCAGCCACGTCCCCGTGTTGACGACGACCCCGCCTTCGATTTCGGTGACCGCGGGTCGGTGGGTGTGGCCGTAGACGAACACCGCGACCGCCGGGTCGGACGCGAACAGCTCTCTGGCGGCCGTCAGATAGGTGTCCGCCGACGACTCCCGTTCTTCCGGCCGGTCGATGCCGAACCGCCGGAGCGTCTTTCGGACGTCGCGCGCGAAGACGAAAAGCGGTACCGCGACCAGTATCAGCAACAGCGTGACGGCGAGATTCGCGGTCAAAAGCAGGTCGACCAGCGTCCCGACCGGGCCGAACAGCCCGAGAACCCGTTCGATGAGGTCCATCGGGAGCGACCAGAGACCGGCGGCGTCGAGCGCGAACGCGAGCACGTAGAGAAAGCCGACGTTGAAAAGGAGGAGAAACGGGGCGGAGACGTATCTGAGCCACGGGCTCATCTCCCGATAGAAGTAGTTCGACAGCATCCACGCCGGAATCTGCGTCATCGGCGTCACCGCCTGCACGTCTTTGAGCCAGTTGAACTTCCCGCGCTCGGAGAGCCGGCCGGCGCGGCTCGTGACCTGCCTGTTGACGAAGTACCCCGGCGGGTTCGCGTGGGGGTTTCCGAAGTCCGGAATCAGGTTGTTGGGGTCCCGCTGCATCCCGTGTTCGATGTAGACGACGTAGTCGCCGACGCGCCGGGTTATCGAGACCTCCTGCCGGAGCGTGACGTTGAACTCGGCCAGCCGGTCGACGTACTCCGGGTAGGCCGCGAGCTCGTAGTCGTGGTTCCCGGGGATGAGCGTGATGGGGATTCGCTCGCCCGTCGCTTCGAACTGGTCGAACAGCTCCGGATAGCGCTCGACGAGCGCGTCGAACTTGTCGAGTCCGTCGACGTCGGTGAACTCCCACAGCCCGAACGCGTCGCCGTTGATGATCAGTTCGGCGTCCTCGTCGGTCGCTTCGAGCGTCCGCAGGAACGACAGAAGCTCGTCGAGGAAGTCGACCTGCCCCAGTTGCTCGTCGCCGCCGATGTGGAGGTCGCTGATGAAGTAGTACGCGTCGGTCACGGCCATGCCCCCGGGGAGCTAACGAGCGCCGTACCGGTGAGCGTGCGGTTACTGGCTGTGTGCGGGCGACTGGTGGATGCGAACGCGCCGGTCGAAGCTCTCGTCGCCGCGTCGTCGGAGACCTGCGCCTCGACGAAGCCGACCCTGACGACCACGTCTCGGTCCAACCCCTCGGTCAGTTGGTCGTCGAACCGCTGTGCGAGGTCGGGGGGCGCTTGCAGGTCGCGCGGAATCCCGACCAGGACGTCGACGCGCGGCTGATTCCCCACCAGGAGGTCCACCGGCCTGTAGTCGACCGTGACGCTGACGAGTTCGACGCCCTCGATGTCCGCCTCCTCGAACTGTCGCTGGAGTTCGGTCTGCGTCTGCTGTTCGAACGACGCGGTCTGGAACGACGCGTACGTCACGCCGGCGAGGACGAGCGAGAGAACCGCGATAGCCACGCCGATGACGGCGATTCGAGAGGCGATGGACGCTCTGACTCCCTCCCGCTCGTCGGCGTCCAGCGGCTTGAACCCCGACAGATAGAACAGAATCAGCGCCGAGAGGTTGATGGCGAGGAGGTTGACGACGACGAGCACCGCGCCCGCGACGGCGACCACGGGAAGCCCGAACGCGATACCCAACCCCGACGTCGCCGCCGGCGGGACGAGCGCGACGGCGATGGCGACGCCGACGAGCGTCGACCCGGACCCGCGCATGATGCTTATCGCCCCCGCGATACCCGACCCCAACGCGAGGAACAGCGACAGGACGTTCGGACTGGTGCGCTCTGCGACCTGCGGTATCGCCTGTATGTCGACGCCCGGCGGAATGAGAATCGTCTGCTGGAGTATCACGCCGAGGACGGCGGCCGTCGCGATGGCCGCCGCGAGCCCCGTCACCTGAAGCACGACGCCGCGGGTCGCCATCTGCCGGTCGGCCAGTATCGCCCCGACGGACGCCGAAACCGCCGGTCCCATCAGCGGGGCGACGACCATCGCGCCGATAATCGTCGCCGCGGAGTCGAGAAGCAGGCCCGTCGCGGCGATGACCGTGCTGAGAATCAGGAAGCTGAAGAACGTCGAGTTCGCCGGCGCGAGGTCTTCGGCCCTCGCGTGGAGCTCCTCGCGGGAGATGCGGAGTCCGGGAAAGCGCTCTTTCAGAGCCGAGAGGCGCTGCGAGACGACCGTCTCCGTGGGGAGTACGATAGTGTAGCTGTCGCCTCGGACGCCCGCGTTCGTCAGTTCTTCCATCACCGTCTCGACGCCGCTGGGCGGGACCGGGAACTGTACCATCGCCTCGAAGTCGCCGCGGCCGACCTCCTCGAAGACGGCGTAGTCGATGGCCTGTCGGTCGAGCGACTCAAGCACGCTCTCTCGGCTCCCCCGGGGTATCAACACCTGAACGAGTCGCATACGGAGTACAACGTCCCGCGGGACCAAAAAATATGAGTGCTTTGATAGGATGGCTTACTCGATTGTCTCGCGTGCCCCGTCGGCGATTGCGAGCGTCTCCCCGATAGCGTCGATGAACGCCCGCTCGGCCGGCTGATTCGCCGGCCCCCCAATCCCAGTAGTCCGCCCTCGACGCCGGCGTCTGCGACTCGTTCGGCACACCAGCGCACGAACTGTCCGTACTCGGCTCGCTCCGCCGCGGTCGCTCGCGCTCGGACGATTGTCGCCGCCTCCCGACAGTAGTCGTGCGCGCGGGCCTTCGCCACCGCGCGGTTGAAATCGTGTGTCTCCGCGTCGCGTCGCACTCGGCCGGCGTTCACCCGGACGAACCCGGCGAGGTGCGTGACGAGTTCCGTCTCCGGCTCGAACTCGTCGGCGTGTCGAAGGGTTCGACGAATGGTTTTGAGCTCTCGCCACAGGCCGCCGTTCGAGGCGACGACGACGCCGTACATCACCTCGACCGGCGTCTGCGCGAGCGTCCGCCACTCCTCGTGCGTGAACGACTCCCGATCGGTCATACCGAACGATTGGCGGGCGACGAATATAGAGGCGCAGGTCGCCGCGGGCCGAACGGGCGACCGCTCTCGACGTCGCCGGGCGAAACTCGTTCAAGGGGCCGTTACTGACTTTTCGGTATTCCACGAATTACTGGCTCTGAGACAGTCAGCGACTCGGTAAACGCAGTTTATTATGGTTTCCTGCTTACGTGTGGTTGAGTTGATGAGATGAGTTCACTGGTCGTACTCGCGTTCGATACGATGGACGGTGCGGAGAACATGCGGGAGAAGCTGTACCACCTCCAGCGGCGCGAACTGATTACGATAGAGGACGCCGCCATCGCCGTCCGAAAAGAAAACGGGCAGGTGAAAGTCAAACAGGCCCAGAGCCTCGTCGGCGTCGGCGCGCTGGGGGGTTCGTTCTGGGGCCTCCTCATCGGCGTCATCTTCTGGATGCCGTGGCTCGGGATGGCGGTCGGGGCCGTGACGGGCGCGCTCAGCGGCAAGTTCACCGACATCGGCATCGATGACGCGTTCATCAAAGAGGTCGCGAACACGGTCGAACCCGGTAACTCCGCGCTGTTTCTGTTGTCCCACGACGCACAGGTCGACCGAATCAAAGCCGAACTGTCGGACGTCGAGTTCGAGATCATCGAGACGAACCTCTCGCCCGAGGACGAAGACCGACTCCGTGAGGCGTTCGCCGCCGAGGAGATCGCGGGATAAGCGTCGCCCGGCCGGACCCAGCCAGCCGTCTGTCCGGGCGCGAGAGCGCGCTCGCCGAGTCGAGTAGTGGTGACGGTGTGTGACGGGTGGCCGTCTCCCCGAAGGGTGCGGGTCGCTCGCCGATGAGGCGCTCGGCCCATCGTTAGTGTATCCCGCGACCAATCGCACCCGATGCCCCGATTCTTCTGTGCGGCTCTCGCCTTCCGGCATAAATATCAAAAGACAGATACAGTGGGGCATTAAATCAGTATAATTGTCATCTACTATGATTGATCTCCTCTCCGACAACCCTGACTCGGGTGCGTTCAACAGCGGGTTCGAGACCCGAACCGACTACCCGCTCAGAGCTCCACTACTTCGTTGGTCCGGGCCGCCTCGTGGATCGCGGAGATGATACGCATGTCTTCGAGCCCGTGTCTCCCGTCTGCGTACACCGGGGTATCGCTGAGGATACGGTCTGAGAAGTAGTCGAACTCCTCTCTCATCTCGCGTTCGTCGTCGAACGTCTCGTGTTCGACGGTGACTTTGGTGTCGTTACGCGAGAGATGGAGCGAGCACTTCCCGTGGAAGGCCGGGTGCAGGTCTATCTGTCCCTCGGTTCCCGTAATCTTGAGCTGGGTGTCTTCGTGGGCGTTTTGGCTGTCGGTGGTGACCATCTTCACGTCGTCTTCGAGGACTAACAGCGCCCCCGACCGTTCGTCGGGGACGTCCTCGAACGCGTCGTGGTGAGAACTCATCTGCGATTGCACCGCGACCGGGTCACGGTCGAGGAGGAATCTCGCCGTGTTGATGGAGTAGATTCCGAGGTCCATCACGGACGTTCCGTAGCCCGACAGCTCCGGGTCGAGCCGCCATTGGTCCTCGTCGGGAATCATCTTTAGCAGCGGTTGGGTGTTGTTCCCGTACACCGACACGGGTTCGCCGATGAACCCCGATTCGATGAGGTCACGGGCCCGACGGACTGCGGGGTCGGTGTGCATTCGATAGGCGACCATCAGGGGTACGTCGGCGTCGTCGCACGTTTCGACGACCTGTCTTGCCCGCTCGACGGTCGATTCCATCGGCTTTTCGCAGAGGATCGCTTTGCCGAGCGATGCCGCGGTTTCGACGTATTCGAGGTGGAATGCGTTCGGCGTTCCGACGTACACGGCGTCGTACGCCGATTCCGCCTTCCCCTCGTGGAACTCGTCGTAGCTGATGCCGTGGTCGACGCCGTTGGCATCAGCGAGTCGCTGCGCTTTCTCGGTCGTACTGCTCACAAGGGTCGTTACCTCCCCGAGTTCGGACGATTCGATGGCGGGGAGTGCAACGTCGACGGTCCACCACCCGAGGCCGATTAACGCGTATCGAACGCTTCCATCGGTGGTCGTCTGCCAGTCGCGCTCCTCGTATGAATCGATCCATTCTCTCATGAGTATCCAAACTGAGTAGCCTGTAGTAAACTCTTGGGGTAGTTGCGTGCTGCTCGCGTTTCGATAGCCTGGGGCGCGAACTCAGACGCTTCGAACGCTGCTCACATGCCTCACCACGCATGAACGCTCCGCTTTCGGGCGCTTTGATGCGAGCCGATGCACAATTGGCGTCCGATCGCCACGGCCGACGGGACACGGCGGTCGCTCGAAGCCGACGGCCATCGACAGAATTCTTTGTCTGAGAACAGCGAATCCCGGTGTGTACTGTCGCTTCTCCGAATCGTTCGTTTACGAGGCCGATAGCCGGCATCACTGACGCTACTCGCGTACTGATCGCCCTCACGTCGAACGTTCGTTCTGAATTAGAGAATATTATCTGGGTGACTATTGCACGGCGAACGTCACTTGTCAGGTGACGTTTACGAAGGGAGTGCGAGGATTTACAAACTTATATTTGTAATTCTGTCCGGATTATTTTAACCTGCCCTTCCAGTCAGATTCCGTAGTAAAGCCCCTCTGAGTTCGGTTTCGGCGACGAAATCGCTGGACTCGTCCCACCGCTGGACTCTGGATGGAAGTGCAGATAGTGGGCCTCGGGGCGGGTCTAGCACATATTCGTCATTTCAGAACGGCCCCGCGGATTCGAATACCGGTTGCCGGCTGATATCTGGCCACACGAACTGCACCGAGAGCAGTTGGCGGGTGGACGCCTCACTCCTCCTCGCCGATAGTGGGTCTTCCCACGACGACTCGCCGAAGAACGACTGAAGCGCTATCAGGCACCCACGTACTCAGCGGAGATGCCAGTTTCGTACTGATCCTCTTGTAGCAATGAACCGCCTCGGGGTCAAGCCCCGAGGCACTCGCGTTGATTCCACAGAATCAAAACTGTGTCGGCTCCTCGTCGCTTGACTCCCCCTCGCAAAGCCTCCTCAGATATCGTCAGAAGTTCTGGAGTTCAGCTCTATAGGGAGCGAAACGAGTTGTCAGTTCTCAGCATAACCGTTGGTATTTGGACTACACACCCCACCGTTCCCGGAGAAACGGAGTCGGAATGCAGGTACTCGTCACCAGGTTTGATTCAAGCCCGATAGCCTTGTTGAGAAGGCACGCAACACATTCATCCTCCGAAACTGTGTGAGGCGTACCGTGTGTTCTTATGTATCGCTCTATGTGGTTTATCGAACCCGACCTCAACTGGAGTCAGACGCGTACTCCGATCGCTCGCCGGTGAGCGGTCGGGTACGGGAATAGCGATGGCGAGGATACCGACGATACCGACTTGGAAGAACTCCTCTCCGATTTCGTTCGGAAGTCGATAGTTGGTCGTCGAGACGGTGTTCGGACCCGTGCGATCGAGACCAGCGCTCCCGATCTGAATCGGCATCGTTCGAGCCGCTTCCGGGACTGACTCGCACTCTCGCGACCCTGAAACCTGCGTTACCGTTGTTCGGATATGCATCGCATTACTTATCGAGACGATTGCTTCACTATCAGCCGATATACGTGATTTCGATGGGTTCATCTGTCTCGTGGCTCGGTTTTCAGTCACATGAGAACCTGTCGTCGTCGCCGACCGTTCTGGATACCACACCACCAGAGACCGCGTCGGGTGGTGTGAGTATGGCATCCGTACTGCTCGTTCTCTCGATTGCGCTCCTCGCGGCCCTGTTCATGTCGTTCACCGTCGGGGCGAACAGTAACTCTGCGCCCGTTGCGCCCGCCGTCGGAGCGAACGCGCTCTCGGTTCTTCGGGCCGCCCTGCTCGTCGGCATCGTCGCCGGACTGGGGGCGGTCCTTCAGGGAGGCAGCATCTCCGAGACCATCGGCAAAGACCTCGTGACCGGCGTGTCGATTACGCCGCTCGCGGCGGCGGCGGCCCTGCTGACCGCCGCGACCCTCATCACGATCGGGAACACCTACGGGTATCCGATACCGTCCGCGTTCACCGTCACGGGGGCGATGATCGGGTCCGGAATCGCCCTCGGCGGCGGGTTCGCTGTCGACGAGTACGCCGTCATCCTCGGGTTCTGGTTCGCCATTCCCATCGTGGAGGCCGTGCTCGCGTACGGCCTCGCGCGGGGGCTCCGAAGCGACGCCGTCCCCGAAACCGTCGGTATTCCCGTCCTCGGTGGCGCAGTCGGCTACGCGTTAGCCAACATCCAACTCACGGTCATCCCGACTGCGAGCGGCGCACAGGGGTCAGTCGCTCGATACCTCGCTACGACGTCCCAGCTTCTTCCGACGGTCGTCGGCGGCTCGTACACCCTCGGGATGGTCGCCGTGAGCGTACTCTGCGGGCTCGTTGCCCTCGTCGGGACGCTCGGGTTGCTCCGACGCGACGAGACTGCCGGAATCAATCAGTTTCTGGTCGTGCTGGGACTCATCGTCGTGTTCACGAGCGGCGGCACGCAGGTCGGGTTGGCGACCGGCCCACTGGAGGCGGTGTTCGAGACGGACCTCCGGCTCCCGTCTATCTACCTGCTTGCACTCGGCGGCGGCGGGATTCTGCTCGGGGCGTGGATTCGTGGGCCGCGACTCGTGCAAGCCGTCTCGAACGAGTACGCCGCGCTCGGCCCCCGGCGGTCGATAGCCGCCCTGATTCCCGCCTTTCTCATCGCCCAGCTCGCAATCGTGCTGGGAATCCCGATCTCGTTCAACAAAGTGATGATCGCGAGCATCGTCGGCAGCGGACTCGCGGCGAGTTCGTCCGGCGGGAGTGGCGTCTCGCTGCGGAAGGTCGGCATTACCCTCGGCTCGTGGGTCGGCTCGATGTTCGGCGCGGGCCTCATCAGCTACGGCCTGTATCACGTCCTGACCGCGGTTCAAACCGTCGGCTAGTCAGGGGGCTATCTGGTCGATAATCTCCTCCTCCGCGGCCCGGGTTTTCATTCCCTCCCACGTCTCGAAGTCGGTCGTCGCCGCGATGTATCCGTTGAGTCGGTCACGGGAGACGTCCTGGACGTCGCTGACGTCGTCGAGGGGCCACGGGCTCTGCTCGCAGAACGCGGCGAACGAGTCGAACTCGGTGTGGTCGCTCATGAACGGCTGTGAGAAGAACGCGTCGGACTGCACTCGCGTGCCAGCTTGCAGTTCGCCGATTCGGTTCAGCGCGCTCTCGACTCGCTCTTCGAGACCGTTCAGGCCGGCAACTCGAAGGTCCATAGTGGAGGGTGACTCCTCAACACGGGTAAAAGCCACGACCACCGACGTCGGGCGGCCGCTCACACGGCGAGACGGTCACGCACCCGGCGGCCGCCGTGAGCCGCTGTCGCCCCGCAACGCACGCGCCGGGGTGACGCCGGCAGTCACAGTCACCGCGGCATCTGCGTCTCGACGGTCGCGGACTCGCCGTCAGGTCGAACACCTCGGCCAGCGTCTCGCGCATCGCCTGCCGACGGAACGACCGGCGGCGCTCCTCGGAGAGGTAGTTCGACATGACGACGTCGGCGCTTTTCGACCCCTGGTCCGCGGCGACGCCCTCCAACTGGGCGAGCATCTCGTCGACCGCCGCCTGATAGGCTGTGTACCAGAAGCGCCGACAGAGCTTCGCCGTCGGCACGTCGCCGTCGACGGTCACGCCGGCCTCGTCGGCGAGGCGCTTGAACCGCCGGTTGACCGTCTCGCGGGCGATGTGGCCCGAC
>NZ_JPES01000010.1:0-113811 GCF_000730175.1 Haloferax sp. ATB1
GGCGCGTCGCTCGACAGGCGCGTCGTTCCGATTCGACACCCGGTCAACCGCGGGCGCGGCGCGGCCGTCAAGACCGGCTACGAGCGCGCGCTCGAAGACGGGATGGACGTCGTCGTCGTGATGGACGGCGACGGCCAGATGGACCCGGACATCATGCCCGCCATCATCGACCCCGTCGTCGGCGGAGACGCCGACTACGCCGTCGGCGACCGACTCGCCGCGCGGGACACCCGCCGGGGGATGCCGCCGTGGCGGCTGTTCGGCAACCTCCTGTTGTCGGGCCTGACGCGCATCGCCAGCGGCTACTGGCACATCCGCGACCCGCAGAACGGCTACACGGCCGTCTCGGCGGACGCGCTCGCGGAGCTGGAGTTCGACCGGCTGTACGACCAGTACGGCTTCCTGAACGACCTGCTCGTGAACCTGAACGTCGCCGAAAAGCGGGTGGCGACCGTGCCGATGCGCGCGCGCTACGGCGACGAAGAAAGCGGCATCAGGTACTCGACGTTCGTCCCCGGGCTGTCGTTCCTCCTGCTCAGGGACTTCCTCTGGCGGCTCCGCGTGCGGTACCTCGGCGGCGGCGTCCATCCGGTGGCCGTCCTCTACGCGCTCGGCGTCGTGGGCCTCCTCGCCGGCGCGTTCCGGTTGGTCGGTGGGGTCGCGTCGAGGAACCGCGCGAATCGGCGGTCGTTCGCCGGGTCCCTCGCTTCGGCCCTCACCGGGGTCGGGTCGCTCGGGGGCGCGATGCTCCTCGACAGCCGCGAGAACGAACGGTTACGGGTCGCGGCGGAGCCGTCGGCGGCGTTCGAGCGGGGCGCACGGACCGACCCGCGGCCGGCTCGCGGCGGCGGCGGTGCCGACGAGAACGACGAGAGAGACGAACGCGCGTCCGACGGGGTCACAGAGCGCGAGATACCCGGGAGTTAGTCACCTTGTACCCGCGAAAGCGGAGGTGTGAGGCGCTCAATAACAACACCCTAGACGCGTCATCTATCCAGTAATGGGGTCAACATCACACAGCAACGGGCGGTTGAATCGGGCACTCGGCGAACTCTCGCTTGACGTGCCCCTCGCGCTGTTCGTCGTCGTTTCGAGTAGTCTCGTCGCGATTCTCGACGTGGTTCCGATCGCCCAAGCCCTCGTCGGACTCCCCGTACTGCTGTTTCTGCCCGGCTACGCGCTGTTGCTCGCGCTGTTCCCCGCAGGGTCGGCGGGCGCGACCGCCGAGGGCCCGTCGTTCGGTCGGTTCGAGTGGCAACCCGACCTCGGCCTCGGAGAGCGTTTCGCGCTCGCCTTCGGGATGAGCGTCGCGCTGCTACCGGTCGTCGGACTGGCGCTCCTCTGGACCGGCGTCGGTCTGGACGCCGCGCCCGTCATCGCCGCGCTGTCGGCGGTCGTCGTCGTCGGCCTCGCCGTCGGCGAAGTCCGGCGGCGACGACTCCCCGAGGCGGAGCGGTTCCACGTTCCGATTCGGCGCTGGTGGGCCGACGTGGTCCGGTCGTTCGACCGGCCCTCGCGGGTCGATTCGCTTCTGAACGTCGCGCTCGCCGCCGCCGTCCTCTTGGCCGTCGCGAGCCTGAGCTACGCGCTCGTCGCGCCGGGAACGGGCGAGTCGTATTCGAGCCTGTCGCTTCTCACGCAGGACGCCGGCGGCGAGTTCGTCGCCGCCGACTACCCCGAGGCGCTGACGGTCGGCGAACAGACCGCCCTGTTCGTCTCCGTCGAAAACGTCGAGGGGGAGGCGACGAGCTACACGCTCGTGGCCGAACTCCAGCGCGTCGAGCGGGCGAACGGCGAGACGACGGTCGTCGAGCGACAGGCGCTCGGCTCGCGGACGGAGACCGTCGAAGACGGCGAGACGTGGCGGACCCGCCACGGCTTCGCCCCGACGCTGACCGGCGAGGACCTCCGGCTCACGTACTACCTGTACGAAGGCGACGCGCCGTCGGAGCCGAGCACCGACACGGCGTACCGCTCGGCGTACGTCTGGGTCACCGTGACCGAGGAGCCGACCGACGGCGCGGACGTCGGCGACGACGCGGCGTAACTCGGGGACACGCGGGCGTCGCTTCGTCGCTGAGTGCTCCGTCACGAAGTGTGGCGGTCGCTCGGCTGTCGGGTGGAAAACGAAAAAGCCGCGTCGAAATGCGAACGTGGGTGCCTCTGTCGTCTGCGGCGTCACCGCGCGGGCGGCGCGCCGCGTGCTGTGCTGTCGTGTCGTTTTTCCGCCGTCGCCTCAGCCGTCGTTGTCCTCGAACGTCAGCGCCGCGTCGCCGGTCAGGTTCATCTTCGTGATGTCGCCCGAGAACCGGAAGGCGTCGACGTCGTCGGTGACCGAACCCTTCGCCTTGCCGCTGGTGACGCTGTCGGCGCTCTCGGTCGGCCCGACGAGCGGGTCGTTCAGGATGTCGCCGGAGACCATGAAGTCGTACGTCGTCTCCGAGCCGTCGCCCTCGACGACGAGGGTGTTCGGCAGGGAGAACACGGCGGGGTCGACCCGCGTGCCGTTGACGTAGACCTCGGCCTCGCCCTGGAGGAACGACAGCGACGTGATCGTGCCCGTGAAGGCGTACACGTCCTCGACGCCCTCGGTGGTCACCCAGCCCGCCGCGGAGCTTTCGGACACGTCGTCCCACTCCTCGATGGTGTCGCCCGAGGCTTCGAGCGTACCGCTGACGGCGACTTCGTACTGCGTCTCGACGCCGGTACCGACGAGGCGCAGTTCGTTCTGGCTGTCGGTGGAGTCGTCGGTCGAATCGGTCGTGGAGTCAGTCGCGGCATCGGTGACCGTGCTCTCGGTCACCTGCTCGCCGTCGACGTAAATCTCGGCCTCGCCCTCGACGAAGCCGAAGGAGGTGACGCTCCCCGCGAAGTTGAACACGTCCTCGACGCCCTCGGTCGTGATCCAGCCCGCCGCGGAGGTGCCGTCGATGGTGTCCCACGACTCGATGGTGTCACCCGAGGCTTCGAGCGCGTCGCTGACGGTGAACTCGTACTGCGTCTGGGTACCCGTGCCGACGAGGCGCAGTTCGTGCGAGAGGTCGGGAGAGTCGGTCGTCGAGTCCGTCGAGCCGTCCGTGCTCGAATCGGTCGTCGCGTCCGTGACCGCGCTCTCGGACACCTTCTCGCCGTTGACGTAAACCTCGGACTCGCCTTCGAGGAACGAGAACGAGTCGACGTCGCCGGAGAACGTGTACGCGTCCTCGACGCCCTCGGTCGTAATCCAGCCGGTCGCGGTGCCGCTTTCGATGTCGTCCCACTCCTCGATGGTTCCGTCCGACGCCTGCAGCGAGTCCGTCACCGTGAACTCGTACTGCGTCGTCGTGCCCGTGCCGACGAGGCGAATCTCGTTCGGGAGGTCTTCGGTCGTCGAGTCGGTCGTCGAATCCGTCGTCGAGTCCGTCGTCGAGTCCGTCGTGGAGTCTGTCGTCGAGTCCGTCGTCGACGAGTCGCCGCCCGTGCTGCTGTCGGCGCTCGGAAGCGGACAGGAGTCGCCGCTCGTGATGTTGCTCGTGTCCACGTCGGCCCCGCTGAACACCGTCGCCTGCCCGGAGACGTTGATGTTCGAGTCCACAATCTCACAGCTCGTGGCGTCGTTGACGAGGACGCCGTCCACGTCGCCGTTCGGGAGGTGGATACAGCTGTTCTGGACGGTCGAGCCGTTGCGGTCGTTGTCGATGCAGACCGCCGCGCCGGACGGCTGGGACCGCGCGCTGCCCGTGATGGAGACGTTTTCGAGGTTCACGCCCCACGGCTTGTCCGCGGTGTCGGTGTCGACGGAGTCGGCGTGAATCGTCTGGACCGACGTGTCGTTCTGGATGCGGCAGTTGCGCAGGGTGAAGCCGCCGTGGCCGCCCCACGTCGGCGACGAGACGATACCGCGCGAGGTGGGACAGGACTTGAAGATGAAGTCGCAGTCCTCGATGAGGACGCCCGCGTACCCGTTGCCGGTGGAGTCGATGCGGAGACCCTCGGGACTGTCGAGGCTGTCGCCGTCGTGGGCGTGCTCGTTGAGGTTGTCCGCGTCCATGATGACGGTCGCGCCCTTGATCCACGAGGTCTTTTCGGGGTGGTCGCCCGCGGAGATGCGCATGTTCGTGTTGTCGTTGTTCTTGAACAGCCCGCCCTCGACGCGGAGGACGCCGCGGGTGTGAGTCGCGCGGAACGACGACGAGCCGCGCTGTTCGATGTGGCAGTCGACGAGGCGAATCTCGCCGACGGAGCCGCCCTGCACGCGGATGCCCGCGACGCCGTCGGGGTAGCCCGGAAGCTCGGCACCCTCGCGCATGTAGACGCGACGGGCGACGTTGACGCCGTCGACGGACGAACAGTCGTACGCGAGGAGCTGGCGGCGAGCGTCGTTGTCGGTGGGGGTGCGACCGAGCCACTCGACGTCCTCGATGAGGCCGCCGTCGTCGTTTATCATCCAGATGTCCGCCGTGGTGGTGGCGTCGTCGGTCTGCTGGATGGAGAAGTTCTTCAGGACGTGGTGGTCCCCGCTGGTGATTTCGAGGAACCGGTACTTCTCGCCGTTGTTGCCCGACGGGAAGACGAACTGCACGTCCTTGTGAGAGCTTCCGGTGCCGACCATCCCGAAGCGGGACACGTCGTCGTTCCAGTACTGCGTCTCGGTGGCGAGATACTCACCCGGAGGGAATTCGATGAGCGTCCCGCTTTCGTACGCGGAATCGAGTTGGCTGTCTATCGGTTCGTTTCCGTTGGGGTCCATTCCAAGGTCGTCCACCGCGTTGACGACGCGGTCCCATTGGATACCGAAGCGCTCCTCTGGTCCAGACGCAGCCGACGCGACGCCGGCAGAGAGGGCAGTCGATGCGGCCATCGCACCGAGTTTGAGGTAGTTCCGCCTGTTGAGTTGCGATTCGAGGATGGAGTCTGAATCCGCCGCAGATTCGTCGTCGTCTCCATCGGTTAGTCGTACCATACCCGAGGAAAGCCCTCGTTAAGGTGATAATCATTATTGCGAGGTATGACCGGGTTGGAGACGATTACTTACGGGATTACTTCGGATGGCGGCCAAATCAGTACCAGTTGCATTCCAAAGTCACACCATAAATTCGGAATCAATAGTCTCAACTAAAATTTAATATGCCTCGGTTCGACCCCACGAAACAACCGCTTAATCGGTTGTGTTCGAGAAAAATCGCAATCCGGGGGTCGAACCGCGTTCGAGCCGTGAATCGGCGCTCCCTCGCAGATAATCAACTGTGAACTGGTAATTAATCGCCCACCGAATCTTGCGAGGGCGTTCGTTTCACCGCACCCACATTTACTGACGATGTTCTGATAGGTTTGATTCACCGTCGAGGTTCAGCTAGCAATGAGAGTCAGTCGAATCGACCCCTCGTCGGACCCGTCGGGGGCGGCCGAGCGCCGGCGTCACCGCGTCACTTCGACATCACCGAGACGAGTTCCCGGAGGGTGTGTTTGACCCGCCAGTCGAAAAGCGTCATGAGCGACGCCGCGCTGAGGACGTAGGCGACGACGCCGATTGTGACGAGGAGCGCGAACTCGACGAGCGGCGACCCGACTACATCCCGTGCCGCGAGGACCGCCAGCGCCATCGCGCCGGTGGCCACGACGGGGTACGAGAGTTCCCGGAGGAACCGTCGATAGGTCGTGCCGAGCGTCCGTTTCATCTCGCGCGCGTAGAGCGGGACCATCGGGAACGCGAGGATGCCCGTGACCGCGAGCGCCGTCCCCTCGATGCCGTAGGCGCTCGTCGCGGGAACGATGACGATGGCGAGCAGGGCGACCCTGAGGAAGCCGAGTTTGGTCTGGACGTCGGGACGGCCGACGGCGCGCCAGACGGGATTGAACGTCGCGAAGAGCGTCCGGAAGAGCCCGTAGGCGACGAGAATCTGCATGGCGAGCACCATCGGGAGCCAGTCCTCGCCGAGGAACGCGCCGACGAACGCGGGCGCGACGAGGTAGATGCCGACCGACATCGGCAGGGCGACGAAGGCGGTGAGCCGGAAGGTGCTGAAGAACGCCTCGCGGAGGGCGCGCTGGTCCTCCTGAAGCTTCGAGTACGTCGAGAACATCACGCTGGAGACGACGACGGCGATTTCGGTCGCCGGCGCGTTGGAGATGCGGTAGGCGAGCTGGTAGTAGCCGAGCGAGGTCGCCGTCAGGAGCCAGCCGACGACCGCGTCGTCGCCCTGTCCGTAGAGGAACTCGACGATGGACGACCCCGTGACCCACTTCCCGTAGCCGATGAGTTCGGCGGCGTACGCGCGGTTCAGCGCGGGGCGCGGACGGTACGGGTGCAGGAAGTAAGTCACGACCGACCTGACGCCGGCGTCGGCGAGGTAGCCGAAGACGAGCGCCCAGACCGTCGGGCTGACCGCGGCGTAGCCGAGCGCGACCACGACGTAGGCGGTCGTCCCGCTGACCCGGTAGGCGAACTCCTTGTGGAACGCGAGGTCCTTCTTGAAGTAGACCATCGCGGGGTTCCGCAGCGCGAGGAAAATCGGGACCAAGGCGATGGCGCGGATGAGGTCCCGCGCGGCCGGCTCGCCGAACAGCGAGGCGAGCGACGGGGCGGCGAGGTAGAGAACCGAACTCATCAGCAGGCCGCGGAGGAGTTCGAGCGTGAACGTCGTGTTCAGGTACTCGTCGACGTCGTCGTCGACGCGCTGGATGAGCGCGGCGTCGATGCCGAGGTTCGTCAGGCTCAGAAGCGCCGAGATGGTGAGCAGCGCGATGCCCATCAGCCCGATGGCCTCGGGGCCGAGCAGTCGCGCGAGGACGATGAACATCACGACCTTCAGCACCCGGTCGAGGACGTTCATCGCCGACACCCACATCCCGCTTTTCACCGTCCGCTCCGTGAGGTCGCCGCCGTCGTCGCCGGGGACGAACCGGCGGCGAATCGTCCGGACGACAGAGCGAATCTTATCTCTCATCGAAAGCACCTCTCGGGCCGCCGTCTCGGCGGCGACTCGGCGTATTCACGAACGGTAACACTCGGCTACACATCGGCTCAGGAGGCGATTAATTATTGACTCGCTACTGGTTCAGCGGGGAGCACGGCTCCCGCGGGCGCGGGAATTAGGCGCTCTTTGACGCCGGCGAGCGAGGGACACCGGCGAGTTCGAAGCCGACGCGAAACGAAACCCGGGTTCGGGACGGCTACCCGGACACGTAGTAGAGGTCGGCCGCGCCGTTCGACATGACGCGGTTCACGTTCGGTTGGTCCCGGACGGCCGTGATGTTCGCCTCGGAGTACCGGAGTTCGCGGTAGGCGATTACCTCGCGGTCGTGGTCGGTCTTCGAGACCATCAGATACCGCGGGCCGTCGTAGTAACTCGGCAAGTCGGTGAGTGCCTCGTCGGGCGTCGTGAAGCCGAGCGCCGGCGTGGGACTGTCGGGCAGCGCGTCGACGAAGCGGTCGGGGTTCCCGCGAATGCCCACGTACCGAATGTCCTCGTCCGACATCCCGAAGGCGGTGTCGTACGCCCCCATCTGCTGGGCGGGGACGTGGTTCGACGGGAGGTAGATGTACGGCGACGGGAACATCACCATGAGCGTGAGCCCGATGACGAGCGCCGTCGCGACGGGCGCGCCGGCCTTGACCGCCGTCCCGTACTTCGACCAGTACTCCGTCCCCGAGAGCCACTCGAAGGCGTAGAACAGCCCGACGCTCCCGACGACGGTCGAGAGAATCATCGCGAAGCCGACGTGGCGGAAGAAGAAGTTCGTCTCCGAGATGACGCCGAGGAGGTGCGCGAAGAAGTACGGCACCAACACGACGAGGCTGAACGTCAGCGTCCGCAGGATGGACCGGCCCTGGGCGGAGAGCTGTGGGAGCCGCCCGAACAGGACGCCGAGGAAGACGCCGAGGGTTATCAGGGCGTACACCGCGTTCACGAGGAACAGCTTCACGAACACGTCGAAGATACCGCCGCCGACGGCGGTGACGGAGCCGGTGCGCTGAGAGATAGCCGCGCCGGCCGCGGAACTCCCCGAGAGGATGCCGAGCACGCCCTCGACGAACAGGCCGCCGGTCGAAAAGCCGACGGTGTACTGGGTCAGCCAGTAGACGAACGCCGCGGCGAAGACGAGCGTCAGACCGTACACCGGTCGCTGTTCGGCGACGGCGTCCGGGGTCCGCCAGCGCTGGACGAGTTGGATGGCCGCGGCGACGGCGAACAACACGAGGTAGTTGACGGCGACCTGCAGGTGGTACGACACCAGCGCGACCGTCCCGATGGCGAACAGGACGGAGACGGGCGTGACGTGGCCGCGCCACCGGCTCTCGACGGCGTCGGTGCCGGAGAACTGGTGCTTGAAGAAGAGGTAGAGAAGCACCAGTCCGAGGAACGACGCCAGCGAGTAGGGGAAGAACATGAGCTTGAACCCGTTGAGGTTCACCGGCAGGAACAACAGCGCCGAGAACACGGCGACGAGGACCGCCCGCCGGTCGGGGACGACGAGCGAGACGAGAAGCGGGACGAACACGAGGTAGACGAGCGAGACGAAAAACACCACGAGCATCATCGCGGTGGTGAGTTCGACGCCGAGGGCGGCGCTGAACATCCCCGCCGACACGTGGCCGCTCGGGTAGACGATGTCCAGCGGGGTCAGCGACTCGGAGACGAGGGACCTCGCCCACCCGAGGTGCGTCAGCGAGTCGTTGAAGCCGTAGAAGTAGTACTCCCTGACGAGCGGGAGGGCGGAGACCGCGGCTATCGCGAGCGCCCCCAGCGCCACTCCGCCGAGCGCGTATCGGCTGTCGGGTTCACGGACGACCACGGCCAGCGAGGACAGGACCGCCACCGCCACGCCGACCCAGAACACCGCCGGGGTCGACTGGTAGATTGAGACCTCGTACGCGCGCGCCGGCGACTCGCGAGCGACGAGGATACCGACGGCTATCGCGAGAAATCCGACGAGGAGGAGCGTTCTCGTGAGCCGCGAATCACGTTGCATCATCGCGTGAGAAGAGGCGAGTAGCGTAGTTTGTTATTGAGCGTGTAATCGTCTCAGAGGGCGTTCTGGGCGTTCTCACTCGATTTCGAATCGTCTCCGCCCGCCAGCCGTCGAGGTGCCGAGACCCGAGGAACCGGGGATTCACGACAGCGAGGCGCGCGCGGACGCGTTCGAGCACGCGATACCGGTCGGTGTCGAGCGCGATGCCGGTCGATGTTCGGGCGTCCGACGTCGCCTCGCGCCGTATAGGTGCGCGATAACAAAACCCGACGCGCGCGGATATCGGGCAACGATGTCACTCACAGCACTCACGCCACGGACCATCGAGCGAATCGGAAGGGAGGGCCGCCGATGACCGGCTTCGTCGGCGGCGCGCTCGACGCGGCGACGCTCGACGCCTGCGCGGCCGAACTCCACCGCGAAGACTGGTACGAGTCAGCGACGCGGTCGACCGGCCGGTTCGGCGTCTCGGTGCTCCACCACGGCGCGAGAGACCCCGCGGGCTGTACCGTCTGGGAGGACGGGCCGCGCGTGGGAGCGATATACGGCGCGGTGACGAACCGCGACGAACTCGGCCTCGACGTAGACGGGCTGTTCCGACGGCTCCTGGAGGACCCGCACGCCCTCCTCCCCGAGCTCGACGGCTCGTTCCTCGTCGTCGCCGTCGACGGCGAGTCGGAGCGCGTCGTGCTCGCCAGCGACAAACTCGGGACGCGACAGTGCTTCTACGTCGCGGGCGAACCGTTCGCCTTCGGGACCGAGGTCGGCGCGCTGACGACCCTCCTCGACGACCCGCAGGTCGACGAACGCGCCATCAGCGACCTCCTCATGATCGGGCACGTCTGGGGCGACAAGACGCTCGTACAGGGCGTGAAGTTCCTCCCCTCCGGGACGGTCCTCGACTACCGGGCCGACACCGGCCCTGAAATCGAGTCGTACTGGCACCACACGTTCGAACAGAGCCCGGACGACTCCTACCTCGACGACCTCACCGAGGCCTACCGCGAGGTCATCGCCGACATGGCCGACACGATAGACGGCGATATCGGCCTGTGGCTCTCCGGCGGCCTCGACAGCCGCTCGATGGCGGGCGAACTCAGCCGCTACCACGACCTCACGACCTACACCTACGACTCGAACCCCGCCAACGGGAGCAACCTCGAACTCGCCGCGAAGGTCTCGGCGGTGCTCGGCCTCGAAAACAGGCGCGTGCCGGTCAATTCGGACGCGCTCGTCGACTCCCTCGACAAGTCGGTCCAACTGACCAGCGGGATGGTCGGCCTCTCGACGTTCGTCAACCTCGCGAACGTGTTCAACATCGAGGACATGCCCGACGTGCTCATCGAGGGCTGCGGACAGGGCGGGATGATGGGCGACGGCATCGGCCGTGCCGCCGTCGAAGGCAGCAAATCACCCGAGGCCGCGCTCTACCGCGCGAAACACCGCGTCGACGTCGACGACGCCCGCAGGCTCCTGTGGACCGACTTCGACCCGATGACGACCTACCGCGAGGAGGTGCGCAAGAGCGACCAACCGGACCTCTACAGCACCGCGATGGACTGCTACTACCGCAACTACTTCCCGCGGTGCGACTTCGCCAGCAACCCCATCGCCGAGAGCCAAGCCGGCACCCGCGTCCCCTTCAGCGACACCGAGTTCCTCCGGGCCGTGACGCGGATGCCGCTTTCGCACCGCGTCGGCTCGATTCCGTTCACCGACGGGAAGATTCCCGCCGGGACGGCCTACCCGAAGGTCGAACTGGTCCGCCGCCTCGACAGCCGACTCGCGGCCATCCCCTACGAGCGGACGAAAGTCCCCCCGGCGCGCCCGATGTGGCAACACGCCGCCGGCTTCGTCGTCGGCACCTCCGTCGACCGCATCCGCGAGCGCCTCGTCGGCGACGTCCACACCTACGGCGGCCGCTCCACCATCGGCGACTGGTACCGGACGAACCGCGCGCTCCGCGAGCGGGTCGACGACCTGCTCGACTCCGCGTGCGAGCGCCCGTACTTCGACGCCGACGAGATTCGCCGCCTCCAGCGCGAGGAGCTCACGGGCGAAGCCGAACACATGAGCGCCATCTCCGGCATCATCACCGGCGAGCTCTGGGTCCGCAAGTACATCGACCGCGAAGGCGAACGCGGAACCGCGAGTGTGGCGGAAGCCGAAGACGCACCGCAACCGGCCGACTGAGCTCGAGGGCTCTCCACGGGCTTCTACTGATCCTTTCACCATCCCACAACTCAATCCCGGAGACGAAGGTCTCTGGTTCGGGGGTGGTCTCGCGTGACCGTCGACTGTCCTGCGTGCGGTCACGAGAGCGCGTTGCGGACTGGTATTCACACATCCGGTCAGATGACGAGGACACCGCCCTCGCCGATGTGACGGGCGTCACCGGGATGACCGATGATGGATTAATCGAGATGGCCGATGGCCGCGTGGTCGGCCTTGTCCGCGTCGACCCACAGAATGCGGCGCTCCTCGATGACGGAGAGCAGAACTCGCTGGCTGCGTCCCTATCCTCGGCTATCGACGAGCAGGTGCGAGATATCCCGTTCCGCATCTTCTCGACGACGCGCGACGAGAAACCGGGGACGGTCGTCGCACAGCGATATGAGGAACGAGCGCTCGACCCCACAACTGATGCGGATCAATCTAATGTGCTGCTTGGGACCGCTGACTGGCTGACTGATGGCGACATTCCGAACTGGAACGCTCGCGAGTGGAAGCACTACGTCGCGGTCAATGCGACTCCGAGTGACGTCCTCGGACCGACCGACGAATCACTGTGGGAAATAGCGAACCCACTCGTTGACACGGGCGTCGAGACGGTGTCTGACGAGCAGGTCTGGAAGAAGACAAACAAGCGAGTGCAGACAGTCGTCGACGCTATCAACTCTGTCGGAGAACTCGAAGCAGAGCGCGTTGAGGCCGTCGAAGCCCTATCTATGGCCCGAAACTACTGGGGTCGAACCGACGAGGTCGGTGGTCCTCTCGTTGATGATGTGCTCGGTGGTGAAACGGAGGCCGGGCGCGTGGTCAACCCCGAGACGTTCGTCGCAATGCGGTAGAAACCCAACTCGGGATTGAAACAGTCGGATGACGACGGCCCCGTCTGGTATCGGTCGGTCGCAATGCGGTAGAAACCCAACTCGGGATTGAAACAAGTCATCATCCGATTCGGCGAGATCTCGGTCACTGTCGAAGAAGACAATTCGACCCTATTGGTTGATGCAGATGGGGACACACTTGTTGACCGTATCTACGATGAGTTGGGTAAGTTAATTGACGAAGCAAACCGACGAGTACGTGAAGGTGAGGAGGCGCGCGAAGATGCGTGGCGACGGGCCGTCAAGGACTACTGGAGATACAGTCATTAAATCGGTCGGTAAGCACACCTACTTACTGGTCAGCTCACTCCAGGTTCTCGGAAGTAACAGGGTAGGTGCGCTGATTATATTCTCTGTAGTCGCAACTTGCCCGTACACCCAGTAGTTGAGACCGTCACTCTCAATGCAAACGATTCGAGTCTACTCTCGAGGTTCCGTCCAGAATGGTCCCGATCGAATCAGCTGCTCAGTAGGAGTTCCTATCTCACTCTCACGGAACCCATTTGAAGCGAGCCAACACCGGAATATAGTATTTTGCCAAAGGCCTATACTACTTCAGCTTGTTAGTGGAGACATGAGCAATCGAATCCCACCAGACGAGTTCAAGGATATCAACGAAGCAGTTGGCGAGGAGTGGGAATCGGAGACGACCCCTTACGAGCGTATTCGCCATGTTATCGCCCACACGTACACGCCTGCCTCAGCGGATACTGTTGCCGAGGACGCACGAACATCCCCGAAGACGGCACGAAGACATCTGAATACGCTCGCTGAAGAAGGGTTCGTTATCACTGCAACCGGCAACCACGGTGGAACGGTCTATCGTCGGTCGCCGGAGTCTCTCGTTGTCGAGCAGGCCGCAGACATCCTTGAGCACGTCTCGACCGATGAACTCGTCACGCGAGTTGCGGAAATGCGCGACCAACTCAACGACTATCGGGCTGAGTACGGTGTCGACTCCCCCGAGGAGTTGACGATCGAGCAGGCAAACCAGACACTCTCCGAGCCCACCTCGGAGCAGAGCGAGATCGACGCGGAGACGATTCGAGACTGGCAGACGACACGTCGGAACCTCGCGTTCGCGAACGCAGCACTCTCAATCGCGAACGCCGAGAGATTCGTCGACGGCGACCTCCACTCGACTGATGGTAGTGTCCCCGCCTAACCGACGATGAGGATAGCTGAGACAGACGAGGCCCACTCGCTCCGAGGGCCTATCGACCGGCCAGCGCTACTCACAATTTGTGGGATCATCGAGCGAGAAGAGCCACTCGCAACTCCTGCGCTAGACGACTACCTCAATCCCACCGTTGTCGAAGTCACGCTCGACGATGGTCTCTGTAGTGCCGAATCCGCCCGGATCGACATCCAATGGACAACACATGCAGACTACAAATTTCACTACACGGATTCTGAAGGAGTGAACTTTCGGTGGGGAAAGCATCCTCACGACGGCGACTACATCCACGTTTCCGGACTCGAGCACTACCACCCACCACCTGACGCAACCTCTGATCCCAACGATGTCGAAGAATCCTGTATTAAGCAGTCCCCCGAAGCGCTTGTCACTCGTGCCGTCCTCAAACTCTGGCGGGTCGCCTATCACGCAGACTCCTACGCACCCCTGAACGCCGCGAGTAACCCTCCGTAGCAAAGGCCACTTAAGGTCGTGTTGAAGCCCTAGTAGTTCGGCACTTTCGTGGGTGAAATAGCCGCTAGGTGGGTGTGCAAATTGGTCGCCATGAATCCTGCCAATTTTGGATACTATCTGGAGTAACCTGCAAGAGACAGGGCGCATATCTTGCATACACGGAAAGGAATCGAAGGACGGTGACGACCAGTCAATGAAAACTGGGTAGTGAGCAGAGAACCCTGTTCCAAATGGAATGGCTCTGTTGAAATCCTCAGTTATTGATAGTTCCTTGAGGGCGTGCTGAATACAGCGCGCAAGTCGGTCGTGCAGTATCCCCAGAAGTTCAGGTAGAGAACGCACGACTCGGTTTGCCCTAACCAACCACAACCCGTGCTATTATCTAACACACCTGAAAAAGCCTAAAGAGCGAGCGCTGAGGGGTCACCGTATGGAACTCGTCGAAGCCACTGCAGACGACCTCGATGCGCTCGTCGAGCGTTGGTATTCACTCGCGAAAGCGATGGAAGTACATGACGAATTGAACGAACTCGTGTTCACGGATGTCGACCAAGTCTCCGCCGATGGCTTCCGCGCTCATTTCGACGACGAGAAAACTACCGACTACCTCGTCGTCCACGAGGACGAGACTATCGGGTTCCTCACGCTCCGTGAAGGCCACCACCCGTCCCGACAATACTCGCACTACCTCCGAATCGTGAACCTTGTCGTTGATGAAAAATACCGAAGTCACGGCCATGGCACAGACATCGTCGAACGAGTGAAAGAGATGGCTCGCGATCTGGGTTGCGACCACCTCAAGGTCTCTTGTGAATGGCAAAACGAGGACGCACGTCGATTTTACGGTGACACAGGGTTCCGACCGAAACAAGTCGACTTCGCACAGCCGCTGGAGTGAGTCAGCATCCGCGCCGGTGGAGAAAGGTCGAGTCACACAAACGACTGTTTCACCGATAGTCATCTGCTGAACTCACCCTCTATATTCAGCACGCGACATCTGTCAGGCCCTGAGGATTTCAACAGAGCCGGATGACCAATATGAACTCGGTCTTGATCACGGAGGACATCTATATTCAGCAGATTTTAACCCTAAGTTCTAATCATTATAGCTGAGGTATCTGGTAATATAAATTTTTGAGGAAGGTATTTCCAGAAATATTGAGAATGTTGGTGCTATTCTAGATAAACAAACAAAAATACGATGGGCACAATTAGCAGAACTCCGATCACGACTGTAAGAATAAGTGTGAGGAGTTCGGTATATGTACCCATGTTTAGAGATATCATTGGACGAATATAGAGATAACTGATAATTATCCCTATTGGTACTAGAAATATGTGTAATGCCCCCACGAGGATAGGGTGATTTAGCTCCTCTTTGCCAAAGAATTCGTTAAACCTCGATACAAGTTCTGATGGAATATTCTCGAATACTACCTAACACCATGTATATCTTACTAATGCATTGACACCTACACCGAGCTACAGTCTCCACGTACACACAGATAATTAAAACTATGTCCACGGTTTGACTCACAATCTCAAAGAACTTCAGGAAGATGACGATATCTACGCCTACAACCTCATCCCGAAGGCGACGGGAGGCGTCCAAGAACAACCCTACAGAATTGACACACCCGACGAGGCCGCCGTCCGAAAGTCGGCCGCCATCACTCACCGATCGTTTGTACCGGTAACCCACACATAAGTATCGTATCTTTGACTCTGTCTGAATCGCGCAGTCGACGTATGGAATGAGTAACCCACTTGCCCTGCCCCCAGGTGTGTCCATCGCCTGTCTCGGGTACAGGGTGGAGCGTTGCAGAAGGCACAGCCAACGAGTGTTTGCTGCAATCACTCGTCCTCCTCGCCAGCGTCGCTGGCGGCCGTCCAACCACAATGGTAGACGGCTAGCTGGGTCGGTGAGTCGAACGCGGTGCGGTGCTCTCTGACGACCGGGGCAGTCCTCCATGTGCTGTCCGTCGAACTGGTGGGTGTCTGTAGCTGACGACCGGGTGGTGTCCGGTCTGTCGACGACCGGATGGTGTCCATGTGAGCGATGCCTGCGTGGTGTCTGGTCTGACGACGACCGTGTGGTGTCCGTCTGTCAATAGCCGGCTCAGCCCCCCAACGTGCGGTGCTGTTGCGTGCGGCAGTCGCTTCGGGGCCGCCTCGAGTCGTGCCAGTCTGTCAGGTCCGGTCAGGAGCTGTTGCGCGATCTCAGCATATTTGTCGAGTAGAGAGACGTACAACGCATATACGGATTCATATATGTCCTGTTGACGTTCTCAGCCGCTGGGAGTTTACTGAGTTCGTGCTGAATACAGCGCTCGTGACTTTCCACCGCCAGTTAGACTCTCGGAGTTTACACAACCCGCTCGCACAGTCTTTCTCGTTCAACAAGCCTGCGCGTACTACGAGCGCGGTGGCTGGAACTTACGACTCATCACGTTCTTCCCACTCCGGACGTGGTGTCGGGGACGGGAGCTCAGCAACAGCAGCTCGGAGTTCTTCCTCTGTTGTCCATGGGAAACACCGATTGTGTAATTCGAATTTTCGGAACTTGTTGAGATGCACCCAACTGTACGCCGCTGGGTCCTCTCCCTTGTCTGTCCGGTCGCTGAGCACCTCCCAGACTTCGTCTTCAGCGATGTCGATGCCAGTGTCTTGTGCACGCTCGAGGAGCGACTTGATTTTTGACGCTGCTTCATCCTCCGTCAAGTCATCCGTAAATGCAATCTCAAGCGCAGCCTGGATGACGTGGTGTTTCGACTCAAGATTCGCATCAGTGACCCACGAGTAGTCGCGTGGGTACACGTACGATTTCTCGAAATACGGTGGGTCATCGATCTCGCCTAATTCCGGCGCTTCCCCACCACTTTCCTTCTCGAAGACACCGACGATATAGTCGCTGTACGTCGCCAACAGGGAGAACATGATATCGAACGTATTGAGGCGGTCAGTCGGCAGTTCGATGAGATCCCCCATTATGAACGGATACGCACCGAGTTGCCTCGTGAGTTCGTTCTGCACGGCACGGAGCTGGCGGATGTAGGGATCGCGATAGCTACCAAGGATAAAGTACGATGTCCGCTGGCTCCAGAGATACGGCAATTCACGCCGGGTGAAGCGCCAAATCTCTCGCTTCTCTGCTGGTTCAAGTTCGAGGCCCCCAACAGCCTCGTGTACCACCGTCATAATGTCCGCAGCATCTGGTGGTGGACTTGGATCGCTCATTATCTGTCGGTTCAGATCACAACACTATATCCCTTCTGAACCACTTTGGTTTATTCAATAAATACCAACTTGGGTGACCCAAACTGTTATAGCGCCGCTGCTCGTAGAGACACATATGAGCGAGAGTCACAGCGGAACAGCCGATGCGGGTCCATTCGCGGAACAGCAACGGCTGTTCAAGCTACTGTCCCAAGATACGCGCCACCTCATCATCCAGGAACTGCTGGGCCATCCCGCCCATCTCATGTCGCTCGCCGAACTCGAGTACATGACTGGGAAGAGTCAGGCGGCCATCAAAGACCAGCTGGAGACGCTGATCGACGCCGGACTCCTCGCACGCTATACATACGAACCGAGCGAGGAGAAACGCGATCTCCCCTCGCAGTTCTACGGTTTCACAGCGCGTGGTGTCGAAGTCCTCTACGACTACAAGTATCTCCGTGGGCTTCCGGTCGCTCGGGCCCTCTACGAGAACACCCGTAAGACCGAGAAAGTTGAACGCCACGAATCGGCACCGCGACCGGAACTTCCAGTGGCGGTTTCGGAGGCACTCGAGTTTGACGAACCCGATCTCGATGCCGTCGACAGTAGTACGAACCAATAGTCCTCCCTATCAGTTGTTGGCAATGTGATCTACTTTATTCAGTCTGACCAACCTAGACACTGCGGAATCCTTGCCGGACATTGTTCGTTTGTCAGTGCTCCGACGTCGGCGTTTCTAGCTGTTTCTTGACGTTGGTTCCATCTGGAGTGACGGGCTTCACTCGAAGCTCTCCGAAGCCGTACTTCGAGTGATTCTCGACGCGGGGCCGCTGTTCCGGACTACCTTTGCGCTCTTTGGTGTCACCATAGTGTCAACTTGCTCGTTGTCTATCTGCTTCCCTCCCAGAACGGTCGCCTGACGAATGCAGCCGTCAGGATTGCATTTGCGCTGGCTACGGTCTCGACGGTTGCGCTCTACAGACAATCAAGGCGAGTACCTCGGGGCTTGACCCTGAGGCGATTCACGCGCAGACCACTGACTCCGACCACAGACACGGTGGTCAGTGTACCGTCTCTGGGCGGTTGCCCACAACTGCCGACGACAGCCGATCGAGCAGTTATACCCATGACTAGTCGACCCCTCAGCGGGGTCGACTGGGCGTGCTAAGGACGGTCGGTTCGATCGTCGCCTGTCGTGGGTTGCTACAGTGTTTGGCTGGCTGTGCCTCCGGCCACGCTACTGACCGACAACCGCGTCTGTGGCCGGAGCCTGGTCGTCGTCGTGGCTCGGGTCGTGGTCGTCTCTGCCGTCACCCGTGGCCGCATAGCCATCCTTCCTGCTGGCGGACTGGGACTCAGACCCAGCCGTCGCGTCCGCCACGGGCCGTTCACCGGGCAACTCGGTGCCCTGATGCAACACCACTCGCGTTTCGTGGTAGGTCAACCCGTCAGTCCGCCGCTTCCGTTTCGTTTTCCCGAGTTTCCCGCGGGCTAACTCGATCATGGCATCGATGGTCCGGCGAGCCAACTCTTGGGAGTACTTCTTCGACACCCCGGCCTCTTCTTGGCGAATCCAATCTGCGAGGTCTGGGGCGGTCATGTAGGTGCGAACATTCGCCCCACCGTTCGACCACAGTTTGTAGCGACCCGGATTATCCCGCTCACGCCATGCCTTGGCCGCGAGTTCGTCGGGTTTGCGGTTGGTTGTCGATGCGAGCATTTCATCGTCGAACCGGGCGAGCCGTTGTAAGGGCAGCAAATCAGCCGTCGACTGAACCACGGCACCCCCACGGGCTAAGGGGTCTTCCTCACCGGGCAGCCGAAAATACTCGTTGTCGTCGTCTTTGGTAATCTGCTCGAGTTGGTGGCCATGGACGTCAATCCGATCGGGATCGACATTGGTGGCCAGCAAGTGCCCGCCCTTCTCGAGACTCCGCGATTGCAACTCAACAACCTGCTCGCGGGTTGCCTCGGTTTTCCGTGACAACGCCTCTAACCGAGCAGAGACCTCACGGTCGATCGTCTCAGCAACCTCGGCACATCGGGCTTCGGCCGTTTGTCGGTCCTCGCGTTCGGCTTCCAGTTCTGTTTCGAGCTCGTCGACCTTGCAGTCAAGCGATTCGATTCGGTGCTGTTGGGCTGCCACGGTCTGTTCGAGTTCTTCGATACGATCACAAAGGGTCTCAATGGAGGGCATGGTGTTGGGGGTGGATTCGGAATTGGAGGTGGAATCGGGAGTGGTGTCTGTGTCTGTGACTGTGTCGGCCGGACAAGTGGGGGGACAATCCGTCATTGGGAGCCCACCACCTGTGGCGGTGCCGTCGCTTGGGACTGCGGGACAACCGCGAGAACACCCACCAGCGAGTCCACCGGTTGGGATACCAAGAACGTACTTCTAGACGATGCGTGCGCTCGGACGTGGGATTCAAGACCCACGGGAATCGACTCGAACATGGCTTTCGTACCTGGATTACGGAAGTCCACGCGGGCCTGCTGTCGTAAGCAGCGAGGTCCGCTTCTGAAGAACCCACCCAGGGAGCGGTGGGGCTGTGAGTTGCTTCCGTGGTCACACGTCTACGCGCCGAGCAGTTAGTTGTTACTCAACAACTGATTGTTAATTATCACCAAATATCGATATAATGATATAAACCACATCTGCGTGATAGTCGGCTAAATGGCTGGTCGGAAACCGACCGTAAGCGACGAAGAGATCCTCGCAATCTTTGAGTCACATCAGGACCCGTTTTTGTCTACTGCTGAAGTTTCTGAGGAATTGGGGTTCTCCCAACAGGGGACACTGAAACGCTTACAATCACTTGAATCAGATGGGCGGCTCCGGAAAAAGAAAGCAGGAAGGAGCCTTATTTGGTGGCTCGTTACTGAATAGCGACTCAGGGAACAGTCCATGGAGGACCACCGAGTGAGTTCTTCCCAGTCACTCGTCTTCGCAGACGACCTCACGTAACTCTTCGAGGACATCTGGGCGATGTTCTTTCAGTACCTGAATGTCGTGGTAGAGTTCTTCGTTAATCCGCTGCCGAACACGGTATACCGCCTGGTCCTTCTGGTCCTGTGACGGATTACTCTCACCGGAAATATGTTCACGATCTGTCTCAGTCATAATCGCACGGTAGCGACCCATCCCATCTTTGCAGTCCCCAGCCATACCAATTCAATCTATGCATCTGTGCCTACCTTAAACTATGCATAAATGCATTGCTATGCACTTATGCAAAGTATGAAGTATGCATAGGTGCATAGGTATCACTGAGAAGCGTGGTTTAATAGGTCACAGAAATGGCCGAGCGTTGCAGCGCCCGACCGCGCTTCTTGACGCCCAAGAAGCATGCAGACAACCACAATCGACATCCAAGAACGTACCGACACTGTCCCCGAGTCATGTCCCACCGGCAAGCCGTGGTGTGGTGACCCCAGAAGTGCCGCCCACCCGTGTGTCACTCCGGACGATCCCACTTTGGGGGTGCAGGCTTACGATGGCTAAGACAGCACCGACGCACGAGCGCCTCCGAATGCATCTCACACAGGCCGCAACGCGGGCCGAGAACGCCACGGTCCAGACCCACCTCAACGCAGCACTCGACGAACTCGAGACACTCCCAACGTCGCTCCGGCGCTGTCCCGGCTGTGGCCGTGTGGGCCTGCCCGAACGGATCGAGGTGCATGACTGTCCAACCGGCCGTGCTGTGCGGGGTGAGAGCGATCGGTGACTAGGCCCAAGCAGACGTGTGGGAGGAGATCGCCCGCGAAACGCTCGCGCTGCACCTCACCCAAACCGCAGAGACTGTTGGGGAGACGTCACAGCCGCTCGCACAGGCACTCCACACGGGACAGGAACTGAACACAGGAGGTCTGGACGCTGCAAGAATTGACGAACTTGAGCACCACGTGACATACCTCGAAGTGCTTAGCGACGCTCCCTAACGAGGCAGAGTGCCATAATTTTGGCTCTGGTGAATCACGGGTTACCACCAAAGTGGAACAACCACAGCAGGTAACCGACGACGCACTCCATTATCGTCGGCAGTTGAGTACCACGACTAGCTAGAGGTGCAAGCTCAAGGCTCCGGGGAGACGAACGATCACCGGGCGCTTCAACCCGTCTACGGTCCTGCTGGAAGCGAAGTCGTCGAGCGTGTACAGCTCCTCGAAGGCTTGGCTTCAACCCGTCTACGGTCCGGCTGGAAGCGGCATCTTGCCAAGACGAGTGCGCGGGTTCGAGACCGCTTCAACCCGTCTACGGTCCGGCTGGAAGAGACCACACTAACCCTGATCACGTCTTGTTCAATTCGCTTCAACCCGTCTACGGTCCGGCTGGAAGGACGCCCGCTGAGGTCTACGAGGCCCGCGAACACGGCGCTTCAACCCGTCTACGGTCCGGCTGGAAGTCGAGTGTCCCGACTGCTCGGCTCCCCTCGAAGTCGTCGCTTCAACCCGTCTACGGTCCGGCTGGAAGGCCGCATAAACGTCGCCACAGGCTTCACACGTCCGGCTTCAACCCGTCTACGGTCCGGCTGGAAGCTGAGAAGTCAGCCATTAGAGCGTCGAGAACCCGGTGCTTCAACCCGTCTACGGTCCGGCTGGAAGTCTACCGCTGGCAGGGCGACTTCGTCTTCCGCGGCTTCAACCCGTCTACGGTCCGGCTGGAAGTCGAAGTGCTCCCCGATCTCGGCAACGTCGAAGTGAGCTTCAACCCGTCTACGGTCCGGCTGGAAGGAGGTCGAAACGATCGGCCATGTCCTCTGCGATGGTGCTTCAACCCGTCTACGGTCCGGCTGGAAGACGTCGAGGTCTGCTTTCATCGACGCGTCGCCGAGCTTCAACCCGTCTACGGTCCGGCTGGAAGCCCTTCTGTGACCTGTTCGAGGTCCGCGATCGAACCGCTTCAACCCGTCTACGGTCCGGCTGGAAGCGTTTGAGCCACGCGACGACCAAACCGAACGTGAGGCTTCAACCCGTCTACGGTCCGGCTGGAAGGCGGGCCTCATGAACATCAGCTATAACAACACCACGCTTCAACCCGTCTACGGTCCGGCTGGAAGTATGCCCGATCTACGGACGTGAGCGGTCCTTCTTGGGGAATTCACTCAAGTGTTTCTGTCGACCCCCAATTCTGGGTCAACCCCCGGGGGGTCGACAGAAGTGGTTAGGTGAAGCGGCTTCCGGGGTCTTCGGTGTCGCCGTACGTGGTGAGATCGACGGCTCCGACGCGTTCGGCTTCGAAAACGATGATCGAATCGTCGGGTTCGAGGAGATCTTCGATGTCGTTTTTGATCTCGACGAGAAGCCCAGGCGTGATGTCACCGTAGAAGACCGAGTATTGAACGTGTTCGAGGCGGCGGCGGAGCATTTTCTTGTAGCGCTCAGTCCGTCCCGCGGGAACGTCGTAGACGATGAGGACGAACATTACCACCAGCGCTCCGTTGCGTGGTATGGTTCTCCGGTGAGGATGTGTTTTTTGAGGCTATAGACGTCCGTCTGGACGAGTGTCTTGTAGCTCACGTTCCGGTTGAGGCGTGGGTGATTGACGGTTCGGTCAAGCGTGCGTTCGTATTCTTCGAGAACGGTTTGTCGGCCGTGCTCCGTGAGGAGGCAGCCATCGAGCTCGTCTTCGAAATCGTCGAAGGAGAGCTGTTGTCGGTTGACGAGTCGGAACATCACGCGGTCGGCCAGGATGGGTTTGAAAATATCCGCGATGTCAAGGGAGAGCGTGTATCGGCGTTCGCCCGGTTCGTGCATATAGCCGACGCTCGGATCGAGTGCGGTTTTCCGAATTGCGGAGACGCAGGTCGTGTACGTCATCGCGTTGAGGAAGGAGAGCAATGCGTTCGCTTCGTTGGACGGAGGGTTGTATTCTCGTTTCGTGAGGTCGAAGGGATCACGGAGAATCTCGTCGAAGCCGCGATAGTAGCGTTTACGCGCGGTGGCTTCGACCCCCCGGAGTTCTTCGATGTCCGCGGTCGTTTCCGCGCGTTCTTTGAGTGCTTGGAGTTCTTCGAGTAGGTCCGTGAATTCGTGGTCTCGCTGGTCGTAGTAGCGGATGTTGACGCGCATGTTGTGAATGCTCGCAGCGATGATTCGCTGTGCGATCTGTAGGCGCCGTTCCGTGTCATCGTATGCGCGAACTTGCTCGACGACGGTGTTCCCGGAGACGTGGGTGCGTTTCGGGAGATACGAACCACGGTAGTAATCCTTCCAGCCGAAGACGTGGACTGGAATGCCGTGCTCGTTGAGGAGACCGAGCGCGCGTGTGTTGAACGTGATTTGCCCGTGTAAGTAGAGCGCGTCGATGCTCTCGACCTGGAGGTGTTTCGTTCGTCCGTCGAGTGTGTCGATCCGGAGCGTGCTTTCGTTACGTCGGAGGTCGCCGTCGGCGAAGACGTGGTGATTAGGTTTGACCATGTGTGTTCACATCCAGCAGATGTCCTGGTACAGACACGAGTCGCAGACTGGTTTTTTCTCGAGTTCGGGCGGCACGTCCGCTTCGACGACTTCGATGATCCCGCGCAGCACGGCCTCGATACGTGCTCGATTCTCGTCGTCGAGTTTGACACGCTCACGCTTTCGCTCTTGGGGGTAGGCGAGAACACCGTCTTTCTCGATATCGAGAACTGTTTCGAGATACCAGAGGTAGTAGAGGAGTTGGAGTTTCGGTGGTTCTTCGAGTTTCGACGAGACTTTCACCTCCATGATATCGCCGGAATCGTCGAGTACGTCGATCGCGATTCGGCCATTCACTTGGAAGGATTGGCGCTTATCCCGATAGCTCGTTTCGTCTACGCGTGTTCCCCGGCGAATGTTTACTGACCCGCGGTCAATATCGATCCCCCGGGACATGAACCAAAGCTCGCGCTTACAGACTTCGAAGTACTGGACCATGAGACCAGTAATTCTGATCGGTGGATCTCGCCAGGGGTCGCGTTCGGCGTCAACGATATCCGAGAGACTCGTCACAGCCATAACCTAGTTGACACGACGCACGACTTAATATCTACTATAGATATTACTTATGGGGACTTGGAACTGCACGAAGTCTAGTTATTTATGTGCACCCAGAACAACATAGAGATATGCGACAACAGGACGACGTATGGAGTCAAATCAGCGAGCGTGATAGACAACTGCCTCTCCTGACACTACAAGAGGCGACCGCTCTACAAAGTCATTGCTCCCCTCGGAGGTGCTTGAAGAATCTCCTCCAATTGGAACGGAGGCACCTCATCAGTTTTCACTGGACTAACCGGAGTGGAAGTAAGATCATTGTTATTCAGCCAATCAAAAGCGATCGAGAGGATTCAGAGGTGTCAATATGAATAGCGAAATTGATAGGTGGCATTGGTACATACAGTTAAACGTCTCGTGGATCCGCTATTCCAGTAGGTCCACCGATGGCCAATTCGACCATCGGATAGATGGGTTGAAGCGGGGACCTTGGTACTGCGAGACCCGACGCTTCCAGCAGGTCCACCGTTCGGTGGGTATCTTTCTTTTGTTTGTCCATACTTTCATATCACGAGACACGAAATTGTTGGCTGTCATGTCCGGGAATACTTTCGGACGGTTTGGCAGGGGAGGTGAGGAGTGCGGCTTTTAGTTCGACTCCGAGCTGACGCTGACGCAGCATACGATAACCAGTATCACCGGGGGCTCGCAGGTCGCGTGTGGCGTGCACTCGACGGCGAACAGTTCGACGAACTCCACGACCAGAGCGAGCCGACGGGGCTCTCGATGAGCAATCCCTTTCCGGTCGGACCGATTGAGGAGGGAGACCGGCGGAACGTCCTTATCGCCTCTGCGCGTGACGATGTCCTACATGCGGTCGCGTCCAGTCTCATCGAGGACCGTGAGTTCAATATCAAGCAGATGCCGTTTACTGTCGAGGAAGTCACGGGTATCGAGCCGGACGTCGGAGAGCCCGGAACGGAGGGAATGCTCACGACCGACACTGGGCTCGTGGTTCGGATTCCTCACTGGAAGTTCGACGAGTACGGCATCGACGCACCGAGCGACGCACCGGAGTTCTGGAGGGCGAAGCACACGCTCGAGCCACTGAAGGAGCAACTCGAGAACAACCTGGACCGGAAACACGGACTATATTGTGACGACTACCTCCCAGGGCCGAGCGACGTTGAGGGCGACCTCTTCACGAGTTACGAGCACATCAAGACGTACGCACTCCCTGTGACCGTCACAGAGGGTGTGACAGAAACACACGTCCTCTCGAAGTTCCGTTTCGGGTATCGCGTTCGAGATGACGACCACCGGCGCCATCTCAATCTCGCGCTGGACTGCGGGCTCGCCGAGCGGAATAGTCTGGGGTTCGGCTTCGTGAATATCCGCGAGGACAAGCGCGTCCCGCCAGGAGGGCGTCGTGTCTGAGTCGTTCACTGAGCGATTCGACCGCTACTGGGGTGAGCGTCCGGTCACGTCGCTTCGTCGCGTCCAGACGCTCTACGGCGCGATCGCCGAAGCACGGAGCGGCGGAGGCTCGGTCGTCCCAGAAGAGTTCCAACTCTACGTCACACCCGGAGAACTCGACGGGTTCACCACGGCGGAAGGTGGAAGCGACGGCCCAAAACTCGTCACGGTCTACGTCGACCTGACGGACGAGCCGACGCTCGACGGCGTGGAAGCGTCGACGTTCCGTCAGGATGACGTGCCGAAGCTCGGGTTCTCCCGCTACCCGTGGGGTCGCGGTATCGACCATAGTATCACGCGGCGTGGTGCGAAAAGCGGGTCGTCCGTCTCGACAGCGACGACGTACTGTGTGGACTGCCTCCGTCGATGGACGAACGCCGACGACAGAGAGCCTGCAGTCGGTCGGGTCGTGGACGAGCATCCAGACGGACGGATCATCGAGGGGCTACAGTCCATTGGCCAGCGTGATGGTCTCGAAGACGACCTCGAAGGGCTTCTCAAACAGTCGTTCGACGGCGGGGCACGAGTTACAGCGACCGTCGCCATCAAGCTCGATACAGATGGGCTTGAACACGCGCCCTCGGGCGACCCAGACGACGGCTACTACTACCCCGGGCAACTCCACGTGCTCAACGCGGGAATGCGTGCACGGAAAGAAGAAAAGCTCGCGCGAAAAAACCTCGAGAAATCAGACCCGCCGTCGCGCGGTGAAGCCGCATGCCTCGTCACGGGTGAAACCGAGACGGTCTTCGGGACGGCTGAAGACCCGCTCGCCTTCTTCACGGTGCAGCACGCGGAGAAGTTCAACGGTCTCAAGAAGCCCGAAGCGTGGCGTGCACACTCGATTTCCGCGGAAGCCGCATTACTGATCCAATCTGGGAGTTCGATGGTCGAGGGATGTCGAACGACACGTCGCGGGCGAAGCATCTACACGATCCCGTACTTCACGCAGATGGACGGGACGCGAGCCCAGTACCTCGACTTCGCGCTCGGCGAAACAGCCATCGAGACGCAAGCAGACCTCGTCGAAGTCCAGAACGCGATCGAAGCACTGGACGAGGGTGCCGTGGCCGACCTCCGGTTCTACGTCGCCGTCGTCCGGAATGATAGCGGCGACATCAACGTCCTCACCGAGACACCTGACCTCTCGATCCAGCCCGCACGTGAACTCGCGGAAGCCCACATACAGGTCCTCGAAGGCTCGACGTTCGACAAATCCGCGGGATTCAACCAACCTCCAGAGTGGGTTCCCATCTCGGACGGGATCACCACCAAACCAGTCCTCTACTCGATCGTCGATGGACTGTACGCGTACGGTACGCTCTCGACGCCGGGCGGCGACGCGCCACCGGCGGACGACCCAGCAGACTGGCTGACGTTCACGCTCCTCTCCGGTGATGGGGAAGCGATCCCCGTCGAGCGACTCCTCGATGAATACGTCGAACGTATCGTGGCAGAGCAACGTGACGACGACGAGAACCGCCTGCCCGAGTCGCATCTCAAGACGCAGTTCGCACAACTCGAAGCGCTTGCCCGTGTCGACCGACTCACAACGAATACCACCAACGACGCACTGACCGCCCTTACACGCATGCCAACAGCAACGACCGATACCGACGTAGCCACGGATGAGTTCCTCGATGAGGACGGAAACCTCGTCGCTTTCTGGAACTTCCGCAAGTACCGTCTCGACCGATTCATTGAGGAGCGCCCGGCGTTCGAAGAACCCGACCGGCTCGGCGCCTTCCTCGCGGGGGTTCTCGTCGGCCAAGTCGGGGACTATCAGGCCCAAACCCGAGAGATGAATCAGACCGTCCTCCAGCAGTATCCCGCAGAACAGATGACTGGCGGCCGGATCAACCAGTTCGTCCCCAAACTCGTCGACAAGATGAACGCGTACGCGAGCGACACCTCGTATGGATCGTCGCTCTTCCCCGAACTGGAAGAGCGCCTCACTGACCTCCTGGGAGCGCAATGGGAGATCCGAACGTCCGACCTCCGATTCCACTACGCAATCGGCCAGCTGTACGGGAAGCGAGCCAGGAATCGAGCGCACGACCTCCGAGAGGACGTCGCACAGCGATCCGGAATTGAGCTCGAGAACAACCAGTAACCACTCACCATGACCGAAATCACAGACACCGTCGCGAACCGCTCCGAGATCGTCTTCATCACCGACGCCCAGGACTGCAATCCGAACGGGAATCCGCTCGGCGAGAACCGACCCCGACAAGACCCCGTCACTGGCCAGGGCGTCATCACAGATGTCCGTCTGAAGCGCTACCTCCGCGACCAACTCGAGGCCGACGGACACGGAGTCTTCGTGAAGAAGACTGCAGAAGGAACAAGTGGGAGCCGTGCTGCGCTCGCACTTGACGTACTTGGTGATATCACGACCGAGGAAGAACTCGAGGAGATCGACGACATCGCCGAGCAGTTCCTCGCGAACGCGCTTGACGTTCGCTACTTCGGTGCGACGCTCAGTTTCAACAAGGACGCAGAAAACCCCGTTCACGAGGCCCTCTACGATCAGTTCGAGGGAGGAAACTACACGGGCCCCGTCCAGTTCAGCCCCGCTCGGTCACTGAACGCTGTCGAACTCAACGAGGAGTCGAACACACTCACGAGTGTCATCTCCACGAACGAAGGGAAGGACGTCGGTGGGTACGGACTCGACGACCACCGCATTAAGTACGGGATCTTTCCGTTCCACGCGATTATCGACGAGCACGGCGCGGAGAACACGGGCCTCACCGATTCGGACGTCGAACGTCTCGATACGCTCTGCTGGCGTGCGCTGAAGAATCAGACGGTGAGTCGTTCGAAGGTCGGACAGTCCCCACGGCTCTATCTCCGTGTCGAATACGCGAAGGAGGGCTTCCAAGACGGCGACCTCCACAACGCGATCACGCTTGACCGAGAGAGTGCGGGGAATAGTGAACCGATGCCTGACGAAGAACTCCGAAACGTCAACGACGTTTGTCTCGATGTGACGACGCTCCTCAACCGGCTGGAGACGCTCTCTGACGCCGGTCAGGTCGAGTCTGTCGCCGTGATCGGGAGCGAGTACCTCTCAGTGAGTGTCGACGGCGATGTTATCGGAACCGCTGCCGACCTCGGGAGCGAACTCAACGTGCGTGGTGTTCCGACCCACGAGGTCGACGTATACGAGGAGTTCCAGGAAACGCTCCCGAGTGAGTGATGGCACGCCGAGATACGAACGGGGCGTACCGTGGTCCCACGGTGACCGCGGACGACCCACCGACAGTAGACGACGGCGTCCCATCGAAGTGCCTGACGTTCACGCTCACGGGAGACTGGGGGCACTTCCGGAGAATCGACCGGACGGTGACGAAACAGACCTATCGAGTGCCGCCACGAACAACGCTCGCCGGTCTGCTCGCCGCCGTCGTCGGTGTCGGCCGTGACGGCTACTACGATATCTTCGCCGACGACACGTCGGCTATCGCGGTCGAGTTGCTCTCCCCACCGCGAACGGTGTCGCTGCCGTCACTCGGCCTCGGGACGAATCCGAACGAGACGTTTTCGAGCAGTGGCGGTACGGGGAACAAGACCGTCAAAGTCCAGTACCCGGACAGCACGGCCGCACGACAGCTACACAGCTACCACTATCTCGTCGAGCCCGCGTATCGGGTGTCCGTCGCCGTCGAAGACCCGGTCTTCTACGGAACGCTCCGCGACAGACTCGAAGAAGGAGTCGCGTACTATCCACCGACCCTCGGGCTCTCTGAACTTCACGCCGCAATCGGATACGAGGCGAAACAGACCGGTGAACACGCTGTCGAACGCGTAGCGTCACCGGACCGCTGTACAGTCGACTCACTCGTTCCGAACGGCGTCGACGCAGTTATCCCCGACACCGAACAATCCTATGCGGTTGAACGCGTCCCTGGAACAATGACTGCCGACGAGACATCCCGGAAGACGACTTCCTACGTCGATTACGCGTTCCGGGAGGACACCGGTCAGTTGACTGTCGACGCGTCGAAGGTTGAGGTTGCGAAGGTTGACGGTCGAACGCTGGCGTTCGTCTAGATGTACGACGACATCATCGCTCGACCCGGTGAGAACGGAGCTGAGGACGAACTGCTGACGGTGCACAGTGAGGATGTCGCCGAGCTCGCACCCGACCTCTGCGGTGACGACTTGCGTCGCCTCGCATCCATCGTCGGCCGTCTCCACGACTTCGGGAAAGCGACGACGTACTTCCAGCACCACGTCCGCGGGAAACCAGTCAAAGATGTCAGGAGTACGTATCACGCCCGGCTTGGCGCGTTCGCCGCCTTTCACGTTCTCACCGAATGCGGATACGATGACCGCGACTGCCTCGCCGGCCTGCTCAGCATCCTCCGCCACCACGGTCGACTCCCCGACGCAGCCGAGCAGCTAGTCAAAACGACCAAAGCAGAACGTGCCGAGGAAGGCAGCGCGTATCTGGCCGGCCAACTATCGGATATCGAAGACGGCGAAGATCGGACGGCAGTCGCCCACGAGTTACTCCAGAAGGCCTCCGGGGGCACTGTCTCCTGGACGTCCTTCAGGGATGCGATGCGTGAGGGCGACATATACGACAGAGTCCTTGATCTGGTCGGAGAGGCGAAAGGGAGATAAAGGCGTTAGTGCTACTGGTCGAGCCGTCTCCGGATTCCCTCCCCGACGCGCTCTACGACCGAACGGTACGGCTCTGGAGTGTCCTCACGTTCGCAGATAAAACGTGTTCCGCTGGACTCGAAGACGACCGCCGGCTCCGTCCAGAATCCCTCGAACTCGACGATCTGGAGGACGCTATCGAAGCGAAACGACGCGGCCTCTCACCCCCTCCTAAATTCGCAGAACACGACACCGATCTCGGCGGTGACGCGTCCGACGAAGCGACGCTCAATCAGCTTCGTGAGGGCATTCGACGCCACGTCAAGGAGAACGCACGGGCGTTCGCAGACCGAGACGACCACGTTGCGACACTCACACTCCCCACTGGCCTCGGAAAGACCTTTACCGGAATCACCGCCGCGTACACGATCCGTGACGAGACACGACACGAAGAGCTGGGCGAGCAGCACGCGCCTCGCGTTGTCTACGCTCTCCCCTACACGTCGATCATCGAGCAGACACGGGACGTTTTCGAGAACGCGCTCAACGCCGACCCGTTCGGGCGAGCGTTCACGGTCCATCACTACCTCAGCGACACCGTCACCTACCCATCTATCGCCGGACTCGAATCGATCCCAGACCAAGCGACCGATGACAGCGTGTACTTCGATGCGTCTCGCTTCGCGGAAAGTTGGCGCAGCGGAACCGTGCTCACGACGTTCGTCCAGCTGTTCGAGAGTCTCACCGGTCCGACAAATGCCCGCGGCCTCAAACTCCCAGCGCTCCATGACGCCGTCATCATCCTCGATGAACCCCAAACCCTTCCGAAAAGGTGGTGGCCCGCGATCAGATACCTCGTCGATCTGCTCATTACCGAGTACAACGCCCGCGTCGTCTCGATGACCGCGACGCAGCCGAGCCTCTTCGACAACGCACCCTTCGACGTCTCGTCGCTACTCTCAGCATCTGGACAGTCAGCACCCCCGATCGAGCGAGCGGCGTTCGATGCTGTTTCCCGTACAACGTACGAGATCGACGAGTCGATTCCCGTCGACGAACACACTGGGGACGTAGACTACTGCAGTCACACCACTGCGGGAACCCGACTCGTTGAATCTGTCACAAGGAATGACACCAATACATCGGCACTCGCTGTTTGCAACACGATCGAAAGCGCATCCACGCTCACAACCGCGACAACGACCGCAGCAACCGCAGCTGGAACGCGAACGAAGCACATCGGCGCAGTTTATCGATCTACTCTCGACGAACTCTCCGCATCGCAACCGGCCACAGAATCAGTTAGCACCGAAGTACTCGACCAGGAACCAGATACGCCGGATCTCGCAGTCGCAGTGCTCGAGAAACTCGGCTTCGAAGCGACAGCCAAGTCGACTGAGGACGTCACGGATTGGACGTGGCAGTACAGCGGTCCGTCCGACAGACTCCTCATTGGTGAGTTTTCCTCGCGGTACCGTCCACGGGATAGACGCGTGCTAGTGACTGTCGCCACAGTTATCGCACGCTCGACCCAGCCATTCGCCTTCGTATCGACACAAGCAGTCGAAGCCGGCGTTGACATCAGCTTCAGCGCGGTCTTCCGTGACCTCGCACCACTCGACAGTCTCGTGCAGGCCGCCGGCCGATGCAACCGCTCGTTCGAATGGGGGCTCACTAGCGGTGATGTCACCATCTGGTCACTTGGACCGACTGAAGACGGCGCAGAGCCACCCGCGAACTACATCTATCCCCAAGCAGAACTTACCAAAGTCCGCCGAATTCTGGACGGACTCTGCGAGATGCGGGGTTCGCGGGTGGTCCCCGACACTGCCGTCGAGACAGACGCCATTCCCGCGTACTTCGACTGGGTCGCCGCCGAGAACGAAGCCGAGGTCGAAGATCGAGAACTCACGCACGCCCTCGAGACTTGCCAAGGAGAGGTTCTCGCACGCCGAAGTCTCATCGATAGCGGATACGAAACCCGCGACGTCATCGTCGCACACACCCCGGTCGAGCGCAGAGCAACCAAGCGCCTCACAGAACTCCTCAGTGAGAATTCTCACGAACAAGCAGCGGGATTCGAACTACTGAATCACCTCAGTGGTCTCCGTGTCTCCGTCCCTCTCAAGAGCCTCGAAGGAGTGACCACGATCACCCGAATCGACGGCCGACCACTCAATGACCCCGAAGGCGTTAACGTCCTTACCACCACCCAAACCGGAAACGGCCAATTCTATGACCTCGCCGACGGTGGTCTCAGAATCACCGATCTCATCAGCGACCGCTTCTCCATCTAATCAGTTCTGTCGACCCCCCGGGGGTTGACCCAGAATTGGGGGTCGACAGAAACACTTGAGTGAATCCGAAAAGAAGAGCCGCTCACGCCCATAGATCGGGCATACTTCCAGCCGGACCGTAGACGGGTTGAAGCTCAGGTGAACGACGCACACGGAACGGACTACGAAGCTTCCAGCCGGACCGTAGACGGGTTGAAGCTCCACAGTCGCGGAACCTCTGGCGTGCACGATTCATCCTTCCAGCCGGACCGTAGACGGGTTGAAGCGGCACAGAACGTCTCGAACGCGCAGAAGGTCGTCTTCCAGCCGGACCGTAGACGGGTTGAAGCTCCGAGAGCGCCTCACGACGACGCTCTCAGTTTACTTCCAGCCGGACCGTAGACGGGTTGAAGCGAGCATGGTTCCGCCGTTGTCGAGTTCGTCGACGGCTTCCAGCCGGACCGTAGACGGGTTGAAGCGACCACGTCGAGAGTCGACGCATGAGACGAGGCGAGCCTTCCAGCCGGACCGTAGACGGGTTGAAGCGGCGACCAGGAGGACGACGATGCCGACGAGTGACCTTCCAGCCGGACCGTAGACGGGTTGAAGCCACCACTACGGAGCGTCACTAATGCCAGTCACGACCCTTCCAGCCGGACCGTAGACGGGTTGAAGCGCAGGAAGTCTCGTGCTGTCGAATCTCCATCGCCGCTTCCAGCCGGACCGTAGACGGGTTGAAGCACGGAGATGTCCCGCTGGGTCTTCGAGACCTTGAACTTCCAGCCGGACCGTAGACGGGTTGAAGCGTGTCGCCTCGTTGAGCGGTCACGGCGACGCCGTGCTTCCAGCCGGACCGTAGACGGGTTGAAGCTTCCGGAAGCCCGACGGCTCTCTCACGAGCGAGTACGTCTTCCAGCCGGACCGTAGACGGGTTGAAGCCTTTGGTTAAGTCCAGTAGGTTCATAACCAAAGGTTCTTCCAGCCGGACCGTAGACGGGTTGAAGCATCGTCTCAGACCTTGTCGATGCCTTTCCTGACGCCTCTTCCAGCCGGACCGTAGACGGGTTGAAGCGAGCGCCGCCGCGACGTCCACATCCCCGAGTTGCTCTCTTCCAGCCGGACCGTAGACGGGTTGAAGCCCCACGCGGAGCAGAGCTTATAAACCAAGAGAGACCTTCCAGCCGGACCGTAGACGGGTTGAAGCGACCGCGACGACTCCAGCGAGTGGGAAAGCCACCTGCTTCCAGCCGGACCGTAGACGGGTTGAAGCTCGCAAAACGCGAGTGGGAGCCGGGATGCATCAACCTTCCAGCCGGACCGTAGACGGGTTGAAGCAAACACTTTTCGTTTAGTGTGACTTTTCATCAACTTCCAGCCGGACCGTAGACGGGTTGAAGCTGAGTCGAACAAGGGTTGTCTGCGTTGCCGTCGACTTCCAGCCGGACCGTAGACGGGTTGAAGCATCTCACGGAGGCGGTCGGCGTCGGTTAAAACACGCTTCCAGCCGGACCGTAGACGGGTTGAAGCTGACGGTAGTGCCGATGCGTTTGCGTCTGTACTAGCCTTCCAGCCGGACCGTAGACGGGTTGAAGCGCGGCCAACGCGATGGCCTCGAACGCGTCGACGCCTTCCAGCCGGACCGTAGACGGGTTGAAGCCGAGGTGACTCATGGGCACCCGGAGCCTGAGAGCTTCCAGCCGGACCGTAGACGGGTTGAAGCGACGCGGCGGACCGCAAGGTCGTGCTTAATTCGGGCTTCCAGCCGGACCGTAGACGGGTTGAAGCCTCGGCACCTACTCCATTGAGGCGATGAAAAGCGGTCTTCCAGCCGGACCGTAGACGGGTTGAAGCAGGAGATGGGGGATGCCTCCCCCTCGCTCGAAGCGTTTCTTCCAGCCGGACCGTAGACGGGTTGAAGCGCGGGGCCGAACGCCTCCGTACTCGGCGGCGAGTTCCTTCCAGCCGGACCGTAGACGGGTTGAAGCTGCATGAGCAAACGTGATCTCAAGAGTGGCCAGTGCTTCCAGCCGGACCGTAGACGGGTTGAAGCATCACCTCTATCCAGACGGCCCAAGGCCGGTTGATGCCTTCCAGCCGGACCGTAGACGGGTTGAAGCAACGAGCCGTCTACGGGTGACATTTCGAACGTCAATCTTCCAGCCGGACCGTAGACGGGTTGAAGCTTCCATCACCACCGACGCCGCCTGCACCCCCGAGCGACTTCCAGCCGGACCGTAGACGGGTTGAAGCAGTTGAGGAGAGACACAATGCAGAACGAAATCGAAACTTCCAGCCGGACCGTAGACGGGTTGAAGCGCGGAGTAGTCGAACTCGGCGCGGTCGTGTCCGCACTTCCAGCCGGACCGTAGACGGGTTGAAGCAATGATCACGTCCATGATCCCCCACAGCGAAGCCGCGCTTCCAGCCGGACCGTAGACGGGTTGAAGCCTATCGTGCAAGAGCTATTCGACGGCGTCACGTCCGTCTTCCAGCCGGACCGTAGACGGGTTGAAGCATCGTGCTCCCTCCGAATCCGAGTTCGAGGGCCTCGCTTCCAGCTGGACCGTAGACGGGTTGAAGCCGCTCGAAAGCCACCGAGAAGCTCGAAACATCGACGGCTTCCAGCCGGACCGTAGACGGGTTGAAGCAACTTCAACGTCAATCCGATGGTCGAACGGCGAGTCTTCCAGCCGGACCGTAGACGGGTTGAAGCTCGGCCTCCCCGTCGGTCTCGATCTCGAGCGTCTTCTTCCAGCCGGACCGTAGACGGGTTGAAGCATCAACGAGGCTCACGACTTTTGGGTTAAAATCGGCTTCCAGCCGGACCGTAGACGGGTTGAAGCCAGTGCCGCATTTGTCAAGCGGATTGTATTAATCACCACTTCCAGCCGGACCGTAGACGGGTTGAAGCGACCCCGACGATGACTGACGGTCGACAACCTGCTCCTTCCAGCCGGACCGTAGACGGGTTGAAGCTGCCTACGTCGGAGGCGGCGACGTGGGCGAGGTCGTCCTTCCAGCCGGACCGTAGACGGGTTGAAGCATTCGAACAGATCTCACAACGGGCTGGTTCATAGAGGCTTCCAGCCGGACCGTAGACGGGTTGAAGCCCGCACGAGATTCGGGTGGTCAAGGTCACGCACGAGCTTCCAGCCGGACCGTAGACGGGTTGAAGCAAATGAACGACACCGACGACAAGCGACACAACGTGCTTCCAGCCGGACCGTAGACGGGTTGAAGCCGGACGTGTGAAGCCTGTGGCGACGTTTATGCGGCCTTCCAGCCGGACCGTAGACAGGTTGAAGCTCAGACACACCTGCTATCAGACTAAGAACGTCGGAAACGTGGTTTTTGGTCATTTCTCAGACTGGTCGGCCAATAGGGCGACTACAGCCCTTGTACTGCTGGTTAAACGTTGGAAATGAGGGTTTGTCATTATTACCTCCCCGTGAGGACGTGACAGACATGGACGACGAGAGTGGGGACGCCGCCGCAGAGATTTTCGGCAAGCCGGACCCAATATTCGAGCAGAAATCCCTCGTCGACGTCGACCACGTCCCACAACCCAAACGTATCGTCGGTCGCGACGACGAGATTCGCGCGCTCTCGATGCAACTCCGGTCAGCTATCGACGGCGGGTCACCAGAGAACGTGGTCATCTACGGCGAGACTGGGACGGGCAAGAGCCTCGTCGCGAAGCACGTCTCGAAGGTGGCCGAGAGCATGGCCGAAGACGGCCGGATCGGAACGGCGTATATCGACTGTAGCGACGACGACACAGAGACGCAGGCAGTGTCCCACATCGCACGGAAGCTGAACGACGAGAACCAAACCGGTGTCTCAGTCCCGGAGATGGGGCTATCGAAAAGTGTCTACTACACGCGGCTCTACTCTATTCTCGACGAACTCTACGATGTCGCACTCATCATTCTCGACGAGGCAGATATGCAAGCGGACGACGGCCTGCTGATGTCGCTGTCGAGGTCACGTGAGACGGGGAAAACGGACTGTCGCGTCGGTGTCATCGCCATTTCCAACAAGGTTCGGTGGGCGGAGAACCTCAACGACCGCGTGAAGTCATCACTTCAGCCCAGAGAGCTCAATTTCCATTCCTACGATGCGAACCAGCTTCGGTCGATTCTCGAACACCGGCGTGATGCGTTCCGGGGCGGTGTCCTCGAGGACGGCGTGATACAGTTGAGCGCCGCTCTTGCCACGCAGGACCACGGTGACGCCCGGCAGGCTATCGACATCCTCCGGAATGCGGGGGATGCTTGCCCAGCAACAAGATAGTGAGACAGTCACCGAGAAACACGTTCGCGGAGCTCGGCGGGAGGCCGAAAAAGACCGGTTCCACGACCTTATCGGTGGGTTGACGATCCAGAAGAAAACCACACTTGCGGCTGTCACGACGCTTCACAAGCAGACTGGGCGCGACGAGTTCCCAACCGGCGAGATCTATACGGCCTACACCAACCTGTGTCAGGTGATCGGCGTCGAACCACGGACCGAACGTCGAGTTCGGGACTTTGTCCGCAACTTGGCATTCCTCGACGTACTCGACGCGCGAAAAGAGAACCAAGGGCGTGCAGGTGGGATCACCATTTATGCCGGCCTACAGCCCGCCCACGACCTCGAGATTGTCCACGAAATCGCGATGACAGACGACCGGTTTGCTGACGTCGACGACTCCGAGACAACCGTCTCGAAATAGCACCCCACCCACCCCTCATTTCCGACGTTGCTCCGCATAAGCCCACCCCAAGGTGGTTTCCGCTCTTATTCTAGGAGCAAACATTATTACATATGCGCCAAGTATCGCTCAGTAGCCGCTTTTTAGTTTTGAGCTGGGTGGTACTATAGTCCCGCCCAGCAGTGAGTTTAATTCACTCTCTCACGAGAACGTCGGAAACGTGGGGTGGGGGTGTTGGTGTGTTGACGTGCAATCACATTCATGTTCTCCTCCGAAGGTGTGTAGACCTGCCCCGGTTAGGTCCGAAGAAGCCGATGACTGAACACGTCGGTCGACTCAACAGGAACGCTGTGACTACGGTCGGTCGCGAGTGAAACAGTCTGTGAAAGTCGGTCGATTAACTCGTTGCGTACGGATTCCCGACTGACCGTCGTCTCATGCCACCCCAGACGCTCGTCATAATGACGTTTGTAGAACGTCTCTGCAACGTCATCAGCTGCGATGAACTGCGTTCGTTTTGTTCCCCACACGTTCGATGAGACGTACTCCGCACCGATATCCTCGTGAGTGAGTTCTACGAGGACACACTCGACGAACGCGACAATCGAAGTGTGGTGGCGGTTGTTTGGGACAGTCAGTTGGAGGTTTGACCACGGGGACTTGGGTTGATTCGGATTGCTCAGCGGTCTCTCGTTGCTACGTGCATGTTGCTGTTGCTCAGAACGCATAGGATATCTTTAGGGCACACAAGTTGCCCCGTCACCCCTGACGGGGCTACAAAACAGAAACGGCTATCAGATGCTACTCGGAGTTCCCACTGAACAAGCGTCTTGTGCGGTTGAGTAGCGACGTGTTGTCTGAGTTGTCTTCGGTGCCACCGGTTCGTTGTCCTTGTTCACGATTATCCTCACCACTACCTGCCGAAGGCTCGACACTGAGGTCCTCAATCTGCCTTTCGAGTTCTGCGATACGCTCGTCTTTCTGTTCAATAGTCGCCTCGAGTTCGTTCACACGAGTAGACAACAACTGGTTCTTCTCAAGGAGATAGGTATTCTGACGGTCCGGCTCATCAGTATCCACGTCAGTAGTCTCAGGCCCCGTTTCTAGCTTCGATTGCGTCGATTCGTTTCTTGGACTGGGGTCGTAATACTCCGACGTCGCCTCGATCGCCCGCTCAATTGTCTTCTCACCGTATGTCGACCCGTCGGCGTAATGTACCTCGTCCCATTTCGCTCGCAGCAGTCCCGATTGTCGGAATAACGTGTCCATCTGTGTAGTGTCTCCACCGGTCCAGAAGGCCAGCAAACAACACAGCGCCATGTCTGCTTCTGAGTTGCTGTCGTAGTCGGCGGTGTTCCCGTTCCACAGGCGTTCGAATTTTGGGCCGTTCGAGGCGTTTTTCGCTTTCTTCAGTAACTCGTCGTCTTCGAGGCTGGCAGTGGGTGTGGTTTTGGCGCCGTTCCTGACGATCGTGTGTTCGTCACGTTCGGGGTCTTTGTTCTCTGAGTGTAGTTGGACGTATTCACGATGAATCGCTTCGAGTGCGTCCTGTCGTCTCTTGACTTGTCCGGGCGTGTCGTCGATGCGGTCGCCGGTGACGGTGAAGAACCGAGCAGTGTCGTAGAGTTCGATCTGGCCACGTCGGTTCCGGCCCTCGGGGAAGTCTCCTTTGATGAGCACGTGATAGCCCGTTCCCGAGGGTGAGACCTCTGTGTAGGAGTCGAGTCGGTCGATGATATCCTGTGCGTCGTCGTCGACGTCGCCCGTCTCTGCGTCTCGGCAATCGTCCAAGTCAACGCCGACGATTGGGTCTTCTTCAGTGAACACGAAGCCGACCCCATCTGCCCGATTCGCTTCGACAAACGAGCGTGCTGTTTCGAAATCTGACCATGTCTCTGGGTCCGTTGACGACGCGAATGACCCCTCACCAGGGACCACCGGAATCTTCGTTTGCTTCCCGTCTCGTTTCTCGCTTCGCCAGCAGACCCACTGGTCACGTTCGACGAGTTCTGTTGGGAGCGTTTCTTGTATCAAGAATTTGGTAGCTTTCTTCGTCATTGGTTTACTTCCTTGGTGGCCGCGCCCCTTTTGGCGCCAGAAAAAATCTCCCGAGCGACTGCTCGCCCGTTTCCAACGGCATACCCCCCATCTATACTAGTTGGGTTTTGCTTGGAACACCCCCATTTCAGGCCCCGAAATCGATGGACGTGGCCGTGTTCCACCCATTTTGTCGGCACAGCGCGTGTTCCACCCAAATTCGAAATGGGTGGAACACCGTGTCCTCTTGCGTTTTTGGTAATCATGGTCTTCCCAAGAATTTGGGTGGAACACCCCGTTTTTAGTGGGTGATACCCACCCAGGTTCACTCCATCTAGTGGCTCAGTCTTCACCATCATTATTCTGACACGTGTCGGTGCCGAACCCGACGAAAACGCGAACAAGCTCACCGTTGATTCGGCGTCGGTCAGTAGTGAATTCGAGGTGATTTCCGAGTTTCCGTGAGAACCAGCTTGGGCTCAATGGATCCCGCCCGTGGTCCTCTGCCCACGCTTCGTAGAGTGACCGAACTTTCCCCTTCGGGAGTACCGCATCTTCATCTGGAATTAGGTATTCATCAACGAAGGATTCGAACGTCACATCACGCTCTTGCTCGGAAGTTGAATCATCGGAGTTCTTTATCGCGTCTTGTCCGTTATCTTTGGAATGTCCAGATTGGTTGTCCCTGTTAACCAACGTGGAAAGTGGCTCTAATTCGCCGCCATGGAATACAACCGGTTCCATGGCCTCGCGAAGAATCACGATGCTGTACATTCCGCGGTGATACGCGGGGTCTGGGAGTTCATTATCAGGGATGAACGGCTCTTTGATCTTCACCCACTCAGCCTCGAACGCGTCCTTAGACTCGTAGACGTGTGTTTCTCCACGGCCATACACGAGGTACTTGTCGACAGCGGGGTCGTAGCTGTACGTTGCTGGCACGCGTTCCTTCGTAACCGAAGGCCACTCGGAGACCCGAAGATACTCTGTGCCAGATCCATCACGGAGAACAATCGACTCATCCTCCCATGCCCACACAGTACGTTTCGAGTCGTCACCACCGTTCACAGGCCGAACTGCGGTAACACCGCCTTGTTCGGTTGCACCACCATTGAACGTAAGCGGCGAATCGTGAGTATAGTACCACTTCTCACCGCTTGCGAGTTCACGGACGGGTGGCGAGAGGATGTTGTCAACACGTTCTGCCCAGTACGTCTCTGTGTCTCCCGGTCGGACTACGAACAGCGGGAGTGTACCCTCTTCTTGCGCTTTCCGGAGGTTCGTGAGGACCTTGATTGGGTTATCTGGTGTCGTCGTCTCGACTTCGATGGCGAAGGTCTCCTCTAACTCGGGATGAGTCGCTCTTGCATCAGGCATCTCGCTTCCATCCTGCGACAATATCGAGACCGTGAACCCGAGTTTGGAGAGTTCTTCTTCGAGCTCCAAGAGTGCTGCATCGTGGTCGCCTCCACCAGCGGATCGGACGTCACCCGTGTCTGGTCTTGAAATGTCTTCACCTGCATCACTCAGTCGAATGATCACTTCGTCAGCGTCGATATCGACGGTCGTTTCGAGTAACCTCGAACGCTGTCGAATACTCGCTAGCTCGTCGTACGATGGTGCGTCGACCTCGACCTCGGCGAAAAGGCGTCGAAGTTCGTCGTCAACTGCTTCGACTGCAACCCACCCGTTCTCTTCGCAGGCATCGTTTTGGAGTTGAATACTCCGAACAACCTTCGCAAGAACAACGTCTAATTCAACATCGGTGACAGTGAGAATTTCTTGGAGTTCCTCGGGAGTCTGTGTACTCGGGGCAGATTCGTTGGAGACGCCAAATTTGCTCTCAGCGCGTTCATGCATCGCTGATAGCGTCTCTTTGAATTGCTGTTCTTCTCGTTCAGTGAATGGGTAGTCGCTTTCTGGATGCCCTGCTGGAATCGGGAGCGGCTTGATGCTGAACGGATACGGTCCCGTCTCACCGAATTTAGGGCTCGGAAGATTCGCAATCCACTCGCCACGAGGGAGCGACCGAATGCGATTGGAGAACTCGTCAGGGTCCAGCCCTTCGTGTGCCATCGCTCGGGCGAGTTCTCGGTCAACGTTGATTTGGCCGACAAGTGAGCTTCCGATGTTGTTCAGGGCGTTCAGGTAGACCTTCCGCCCACCTTCTGCTTCCATCTGTTCGGGGAACTGCATCGATAATCCCACCGAGAGTCGGAAGCTTCGGCCCTTCTCCAAGAGGCCGTTCATTATGTTGGAAACGACGACCGAGGAAGCCTCGTCGACGAGGAGGTTCACCACATAATCGTCGGGATACTCGCTGACCTCGCGTTTCCGCTCTTTGAGTGCATCATCGAGATTCGAGAGAATCAGACCGGTCATGAGACGCGACGCATCATCCCGGAGGTCACCAAGGTCGAACAGAATTATCTTATTCTCGTCGAGGACGTCGCGGAAGTCGAAGCGATTCTCCGTGGTGTTGAATACCTGAGCGAGATACGGCCGGTCGGAGATGTAGTTGAGTCTGTGACCAACACCATCCATGACGGCTGAAAACGACTTTGGGTCTTTCTGGAGTTGTCGTCGGAGCGTGCGGGCCACATTTTCCTCGCTCGATTTAGGAAGATCGTCGAAATTCGGGTTCGGTGGACCTGCCTGTAGCACTTGATCGACCGTGTGTTCCAGCTGCCGATGTGCAAAGTAATCAGCCGATTCTCGATACAACCCGTTCTCCCGGCCGTGTTCTTCATCGAACAGCGCCTTGATGAGCGTCCGAATCAACGTGGGAGAGACGACCGCCCTCTCGTAACGTTCTCTCCCCATAACGAGTTTTAGAATTTCTTCGTAGTGCTCTGCTTTCCGCTGCACAGCATCTTCACGACGTCTTCCATTTTCGAGTGCAGGGCCAAGGTCGAAAAATGAGAATCCAGGAAGCACGTCCGGCATCGGGAAGTGGATCACGTTCTCTTCGAGGTCAGTAATTCCGAATCGCCGAGCGTGTGCTCGCATATAATTCTCGGCCATTCCGTCGCCTTTCGGTTCGACGACGATGACTGGCCCTTCTGTATTCTCGTGGAGCGAGAGGATCTCGTTGATGAACGCCTTCGATTTCCCTGCACCAGTCGTCCCGAATCGACCGTAATGAGTTGTCAACAGTTTCGGTGGAATGCACGTCGAGACGTCTTCCGGCTCACCGTTCTCATCTAGCGCATACCCAATTGCCATCCCGTTTCGGAACTCCTGCATGAGGTCCTGATGAGGTCGTGGGAGTGGGTTACGACTCTGTTGTTCAGCACGTGTTCCACGAGCACCTTCGACGCTGAGTTGGTCGCCTGAGGGGACGAGCAGGAAGTTCGCTAACTCGTCTGCGTTCAATATGAGGTCTGGTCGTGTCTTTCCACGGCCGGTAAGCAGCTCTCGGTCTATAAGATTCAGAAGGTGCTTTCGAGCGTTCTTTTGCTTCGATTTCTGACGCCACCCCTGTTCAGTGATCCGCTGCCCACTGAGGCCATAGAATGGTCCATCCAGTGGGTCGAACACTGGAAGGATTGACCCAATTTTAGAGGTCACATCATCCGATCCAACATCGGTTGGTGGAACAGCTACCAACCGAAGGTTGACTGAATAGGTCTGCTTCGGGCGCTTCGCAGTAATTCGGTCAATACGATCCTGGACGCTGTCCGGAAGGTTCTGTTCTCGACGACGATGACGTCTGTCTTCGTAATCCTCAACTTCGAAAATCGGGCCGATGTACCGCTGCCCAAATGTATCTCGTCCATCTTTGAGATCTTCGACACGTAGTTCGGCGTCTGCTTTCCATTCAGGTCGACGTTCGAAGACAACCTGAAATGCGATTGGGTGGTCGAAGTCACTCAAGTGGTCGATAAGTATCGCTAACGGTGTAATCGTGATTTCAGCACCTGCGTCCTCGCCCGCAGTTGCCTTCGTGAACGGAACGAGCGTCGTCATCCAATCCCGCTTCCTCTCGGCAGTTCCACGCCACTGGACGCCGACTGGCTGGAGTTGTTCTATCGATGGGCGGGCACGAATTGGTTCTGAGTCAGGTTCGGGGTCGTGTACATCGTATTCTGCCGAGTCACTATCTTCATCACGTTCGTCAAACTCGTCCCATAGATTTCCAGCTTCACGTGCTTCCTCGAATTCTTCACGAGTATACTCCCTCTCGGAAATAAGTTTCTGTGCAGGGTCCAGTTCCGTACGCTCGATATCGAATGTTGACGGATAGATTGAGAGAAGCCGTGACTCAAGCGTGTCGAGATGCTTGGTTGCTCCGTAGTAGAACTCGACCGGTCTATCCGTACCCTCACGTATCGCAAGGAATTCAAAGCGTGGTGGCTCAGAGGATTTGAGTGGGTTCAACCTACCAAGCAACCCGGTCTCGGAGGTCGTCGATAGTTTGTGTAGACTGCTGAGGACCTCGATAATACCGTTGGTTCCGAGTTCTTCGGACGTCGGTGTAATGCGAAGATACTCACGCTTCCTCATGAGTCACCTCCTGAGAAGTTTGTCTGCGCTGCAAATGACCTCATCTTGTGCTGCAGCAGGTTGTGCGAGCAAAACTAAGTTCAAGATGGCGGCCGTCGCGATGATGCGGTGAGCCGAACCAAATCGAGTCGATTCTTGAGTTGAACTGGAGACTGTATTGGGAGCGTTGTCGTTTGATTTGAACATATACGTCGAATATTACGGGCCTGTCCCAAGGTCCGATTCTCAACAATATCAAATCTAGTCGGGGATTAAATTCTGTTGATTGTGTAATTGTATGTGAAACACTAATATCTAGATTTTTTCTAGATAGAAATATAAAAACGCAGGACATGTATCCCGGAACCACGGGGGCAACCCAGCTCTGATTCAGCCTCCATTCGACATAGATAAATTAGACGGGGTTCATGCGTGATCGGTCATCGGATAGTTTCCCTCGTTATGATACTTGAACTCATACTCCCCTTCTTCACGAGTTCACTGTGACGACCACAGTGTCTCTATGCGTTGCTCTATTGCCGTGAGGGCGGTGGAGTATACTTCGAGTGAATGCTTCGTGGAGCGCGACGGTCGGCGCGAAGTAGGTTGCTGGCTCGTCTCCAAGAACGTCGCAATCTCCGGTTCGCCCTCTCTCGCGCGCGTCGTCGACCGCGTCGCGAAGCCCGCGCTCCGTCCACGAACCGAAGCCCTTCATCACGTCTTTGTCTCCCCGGTCATCCGGAGGAGGACGTCGGTGAAGCTCTCGTCGCCCCGCTTCAGCTCTCGGAGTCGCTCGGACGCCTCCTCGGTCAGTGAAATCGTCTTCGTCCTATAGTGTACACGTACAAAGAGTCACCGGCGGGGTTCGTCGGCGGCGGAACGCCCGCGAAAAAGACAGAAGCCGGAGGTCTCGGCGCTACGCCGCCTCGGCGTACATCGCCACCAACTCCTCGGCGTTCGACTGCCACGAGTAGCGCTCTTCGATGGCCGCCCGATTCGTCCGACCCATGCGGACGGCCTCCTCGGGATTGGAGACGAGTCGCGCGAGCGCCCGCGACAACTCCTCGGCGTCGCCGGGTGCGACGAGAATCCCGTGGTCGTCGGTGATAACCTCGGGGATGCTGCCGACGGGAGTGGTCACGATGGCGTTGCCGCCGGCCATGCCTTCGAGCATGGCAATTGGGAGCCCCTCCGCGTACGTCGGAAGGACGAACACGGTCCCGCGGCCGATGAGGTTGCGCTTGTCTTCCTCGGAGAGGAAGCCGAGGTACGAGACGTTGTCGTGGGCGGCGGCGACCGCCTCGGCGCGGTCGGCGTGGGGGCCGCGGCCGCCGATGCTCACCTCGAAGTCGAGGCCGGGCGTGGATTCGAGTATCTCGACGGCGTCGAGGAACTCGCGGATTCCCTTGCGGTCGATGAGGTTCGAGACGAAGACGAGGTGGACGGGGTCGGTCGGGTACGTCGGGTCGTACTCCGCGGGTTCGACGGCGTTGGCCATGACGTGGACTTTCTCCTCGCCGGCGAGTCGGGAGACGAGGCCGCGCCAGTACTCCGAGAGGACGACCACGTCGTCGACGGCGTCGAAGACGAGCGACTGGAGTCGGCGGACTGCCCGCGAGTCGGTGGCGAGGAAGTCGTCGAACGACGAGCCGTGGATATGGAAGACGACGGGGACGCCCCAGACGTACTTCGAAAACAGGGCGAAGAACGCCGCGCGGTAGAACGAGTAGGTGTGCGACGAGTGGACATGGACGATGTCTGGGCGTCGCTGGAAGGGGAACAGGGCGACGGCGACGAGCGACGAGAGGAGCATCCGCGCGGCGAGTTCGAGCCCCTCGCCTTTCGGCGCGGTGTAGCGCGTGTAGACGCGCACGTCCATCCGGTCTTCGAGGTAGCGACGCTGTTCGGTGATGTATCGGTCGATGCCGCCGGTCCCTTTCGGGCCGACGATGAGGAGTGTTTGTTTGGGCTTCATGGGTTGGTTTTCGGGTCGTGGTCGGGGAATCGCGGGCCGGGGAATCGCGGCTTCCGAGTCGCGGGACGCGTCGAGGCGGGCGCGAGCGCGCGCCGGTCGATACGCGAAAATTGGGCGGTTCGGCGGTTAGTTATGGGTCGATTGACCGTCTTCGGGGGAGAGGGGAGTGCCGAGCGGCATCGACTACGCCGGCACGGTGTGTCGCGTCAGCGAGTCGACCCTCTCGACGGAGCCGTAGTTCAGCGCCACCTGGACGATGACGTCGGTGAGGTTGACTTTGTCCGCGAGGAACGCGTCGCGCTTGTCGGCCCAGCGGGCCTTCGCGCCGTCGTCGGCGAGGAGTTCCTCGGCGCGGGCCATCACGTCGTCGAACGACTTGAGGTTGGAGATGAGCCCCTGCCGTTCGAGTTCGACGAAGTTGCCCATGTCGTCGTCGCCGACGAAGGAGTTCGACCGGATGGCGGGCGTCCCGAGGAGCGCCGCCTCGGTGACCATGGTCTGGGTGTCGGCGACGAGCAGGCTCGCCTCGGCGAGCACGTCGTGGACGAGCGCGGGGTGGAAGTCGAACGGGCGGGTATCGAGGTCGCCGTCGCGGCGTTCTTCGCTCTCGTCGAGGACGAAGACGGTCGCGCGCTCGCCCAGCATCTCGATGAGTTCGCGGCGTCGCTCGGGGGTGAAGCCGCCGTGGCCAACGTCGTGGTGCGAGCCGAACGCGTTGAATCGGACGACGACGAACTTCTCGTCGGGGTCGAGGCCGAGTTCGGCCCGGATGTCCACCGAGGGCTCGTACACGTCGGGGTGGAGATAGGCCGTCTCTTTGAACCCGCGGAACTGGTAGTGGTTGTCCGCGAGGTCCTTCCCGAAGGTGTGGGGCGTCAGAATCGCCTTGGCGAACGGTCGGGAGACGACGTGGTCCAGCGAGGTCGGCTCGGAGTCGAGGAGGAGGACCACGGGCGTCCGCGAGACGGCCCCGGCGTGGGCCGCGTAGCCGCCCATCCCGAAGATGAGGTCCGGCTTGAACCGCCGCACGGCCCGGAAGATGTTGACGTAGTGGAACGGGAGCGATTTGAAAAGCGAGTACTTCGTCGTCCCGCAGGAGCCGTAAATCTCGTGGGGGAGGTCGTAGTATTCGAGGAGGTCCTTGGTACAGCCGTAGTCGCGGCCGAGGACGAGCACGTCGTGACCCATCGCCTGAAGCTCTCTGACGGCGTACTTGTAGAGGTGGACGTGCGCGGGCGTGTTGGTGAAGAACAGGTATCGCATACTCTCTGGACATTCCACGCGCCCTGCAGGAGTAGTTATACGGCGTCTACCCGCCGCATTCGGGGGAATCGCCGCCCGTTTCCGGCCGCGAAAATCGCTCTGGAGCCGTTACGGTCGCCATAACAAAACCCGGACGAACACTCGGGTTCCCTGACCGGGCGCTCGCGCGCCGTTATCGCCTACATCCGCACTCGACGCGGAACATCCGCACCCGACGCGGGCGGAACTCTCGCACCTCCACGACCGACCGCGACGCGCCCCACAACCCAGATGTTTCAGACACGTATCCCCACCACGCCGCGACGAGAAACTGACGACACGGACGCGACCGCCCGGAGCGACCGCTGATGTTCCCGTGGGAACACGCCGCCGTCGGCTACATCATCGTCTCGCTGTGGGCTCGGGCGACCGGCCGGAAGCTCGACGGCTGGGCCGCGCTGGCGGTGCTCGTCGGAACGCAGTTCCCCGACCTCGTCGACAAGCCGCTGGCGTGGTCGTTCGGCGTTCTCCCGAGCGGCATCTCCGCGGCCCACTCGATTCTCGTCTCGGTTCCGGTTTCGATACTCGTCGTGGCCGTCGCGCGGCGCTACCGGGCGGCGACGGTCGGCGTCGCCTTCGCCCTCGGCTACCTCTCGCACATCCCCGCGGACCTGCTGTACAACGGCTTTTTCTTCGGGAACTACGACGTGATTCGGGCGTTCCTCTGGCCGCTGTCCCACGGGAGCGAGTCGTCGATGGGCGGCTTCTTCGCCCAGACGTGGTTCTACCTGCGCCGCTTCGTCGTCTTCCTCGCACGGCCCGAGGCGTGGGTGTTGGTCGCGTTCGAACTCGCGTTGCTCGGCAGCGCCGTCTGGCTCTGGCTCGGCGACGGCGCGCCCGGCGTTGGGCTTCTCAAGCGCTCGGTGACCGGAATCCGTCGCGACGTTACGAAGTGACTGCGGCCGGATTTCGGGCGGCAATCACTCCATAACAAAGCCCTCACCGAGACTGAATTTCGCTAAGGCAGGCAGACTCCCCGCCGACATGATATGAGATTCCAGATTTTCCAGTCGATTCGGTCGTCCGCCGAGTCGACACAGACGGCCGACGGAGCGCGACCGACGCGAGGTGGACGCCGATGAGCGCCGAGGTGGGCGTCGAATCCCACGTCGACGACGGCGTCACCATCGGCTACGGCGACGGCGACGACCCGGTCATCGGCGACCGGGCGCGAATCCGCGCCGGCACCATCGTCTACGACGACGTGACCATCGGCGACGACTTCGTCACCGGCCACAACGTCCTCGTCCGCGAGCACACGACCATCGGCGACGGGGTCCTCCTCGGGACCGAGACGGTCGTCGACGGCACCACGACCATCGGGTCGCGCGTGAGCATCCAGACGAACGTCTACATCCCCACCAACACCCGCATCGGCGACGACGTGTTCGTCGGGCCGGGCGTGGTGATGACGAACGACCCCTATCCGGTCCGCACCGACGCGGAACTCGTGGGACCGATAATCGAGAACCACGCCTCCATCGGCGCGAACGCGACGCTCCTCCCCGGCGTGACCGTCGGCGAGGGCGCGTTCGTCGCCGCCGGCGCGCTCGTCGTGAACGACGTGCCGCCGCGCACCCTCGCCGTGGGCGTCCCCGCCGTCCACCGCGACCTTCCGGAGCAACTGCGGGGAGAAAACAGGATCCGACGATGAGTTCAGACCACATCTCAATCGCCGCGCCCCAACTCGGCGCGGCCGAACGGGACCGAATCGCCGCCGTCCTCGAAAGCGGCATGATAGCCGACGGCCCCGAGGTTCGGGGCTTCGAGCGGGAGTTCGCCGACTACTGCGGGGCCGACCACGGCGTCGCCACCTCGAACGGGACGACGGCGCTCCACGCCGCGCTTCACGCCCTCGGTATCGGTCCCGGCGACCGCGTCCTGACGACGCCCTTCACGTTCATCGCGACGGCCAACGCCGTCGCCTTCGCGGGCGCGGAGGTGGACTTCGTCGACATCGACCCGCGGACGTACAACATCGACCCCGACGCGCTCGAAGCGCGACTGCGGGCCGGCGAGCGGGTGGACGCGGTCATCGCGGTCCACCTCTACGGTCTCCCGGCGGACATGACGCGCCTCGCGGAACTCGCCGAGGAGTACGACTTCCTGCTCGTCGAGGACGCCGCGCAGGCCCACGGCGCGGAAGTCGAGGGACGGCGCGTCGGCTCCCTCGGCGACGCCGCGTGCTTCTCGTTCTACCCGACGAAGAACATGACCACGAGCGAGGGCGGGATGATTACCACCAACCACGCGGACGTCGCAGAGCGCGCCGCCCGGTTCGTTGACCACGGCCGCGTCTCCGGCTACGAACACGCCGAGGTCGGCCACAACTTCCGCATGACGAGCATCGCCGCGGCCATCGGTCGGGTCCAGCTCGAACGCCTCCCCGAGTTCACTCGCGCGAGGCAGGCGAACGCCGCCGCGCTCACGGAGTACCTCGAAGACTCGCCGGTCACGACGCCCCACACGCCGCCGGACCGGACTCACGTCTTCCACCAGTACACCGTCGCCTGCGACGGCGTCGAGCGCGACGCCCTCAAATCGTACCTCGACGCGAAGGGCATCGCCACGGGCGTCTACTACCCGAAGCCCGTCCACAAGCAACCCGCGTACGAACACCTCGCGGTATCGGCCCCCATCGCAGAGGACGCCGCGACGAGGGTGCTTTCTCTCCCGGTCCACCCCGGGCTCAGCGAGGCCGACGTGGAGCGCGTCGGGACCGCGGTCGCCAACTACGCGGAGGTGGCGAGGTGAGCCGAGAAAACGCCAGATTGCGAACCGACGGCGGCCGAGAGCGCCCGGTCCGCGCGGGCGTCGTCGGCGTCGGGTCGATGGGGACCAACCACGCGCGGGTCTACGCGGAGCTTCGCGGCGTCGAACTGGTCGGCGTCGCCGACGCGGACGCGGAGCGCGCCGCCGAGGTCGCCGCCGACTTCGGCACCGACGCGTACGGAGTCGAGGAACTCCTCGACCGCGTGGACGTGGTGACGGTCGCGGTGCCGACGCCCTATCACGAATCGGTCGCCCGGCAGTGCATCGACGCCGGCGTCCACGCGCTCGTCGAGAAACCCTTCGTCGACGACCTCGACGCGGGCGCGGAGCTGGCCGCGCTCGCCGAGGACCGCGGCGTCGTGCTCCAAGTGGGCCACATCGAGCGGTTCAACCCGGCCGTCCGCGCCCTCCCCGACCTCCTCGACGGCGTCGAGCCCATCGCCATCACCGCGAATCGACTCGGCCCGCCGCTGAACCGCGAGATGGGCGACGGCGTCGTCATGGACCTCATGATTCACGACATCGACGTGGTGCTCTCGCTCGTCGACGCCGACGTCGACCGCGTGGCCGCGACCGCCACGCCAGACGAGCAGTACGCGACGGCGCAGGTGACCTTCGAGAACGGCGTCATCGCCTCGCTCACGGCGAGTCGGCTCACCCAGCAGAAGACGCGGACCCTCGACATCACCGCGCGCGACCGACTCATCCGGGTCGACTACCTGAACCAGTCGGTCCAGATTTTCCGCCAGTCGCGGCCGGACTACCTCCGAGACAACGGCGGCGTCCGCTACCGCCACGAGGTGGTCATGGAACAGCCGATGATCTCCACCGGCGAGCCGCTGAAACGCGAGTTACAGGCGTTCGTGGACGCCGCGACCGACGGCGGCCCGGTCCTCGTCTCGCCGGCCGACGGCCTGCGCGCCATCGAACTCGCCCGGCGCATCGAGGCCGACGCCGAGGTGACGGCTCGGGGCGTCGAGGGCGCGGAAAGCTCGGAAACCGCGGAGACCACGGAAGCCACGGAGGGGCGGCAATGAGCCGCGAGCACCCCGGACTGTACGGCACCGACCGTTCACTCGACGAACAGACGCGAGCCCTGCGCGCCGGCGAGGTCCCCGTCGCGGTGTACGGCCTCGGAAAGATGGGTCTCCCGCTGGCGGCCGTCTACGCCCGCGCGACGGGCAACGTCACCGGCGTCGACATCAGCGAGGACGTGGTCCGCGGCGTCAACGACGGCGAGTGCCACGTGGCGAAGGAACCGGGACTCCCCGAATTGGTCGCCGAGCAGGCCGACCGCGGCGCGCTTCGGGCGACCACCGACGGCGTCGCGGCGGCCGAGAGAGCTGCGGTGCACGTCGTCATCGTCCCGACGCCGCTGACCGACGACCGCGAACCCGACCTCGCGGCGTTCGAGGCCGTCCTCGACAGCATCGCGCGGGGACTCGCGCCCGGCGACCTCGTCGTCGTCGAGTGTACCGTCCCGCCGGGGACGAGCAGCGACCTCGTGGTCCCCTACCTCGCGGACCGAAGCGGCCTCTCGGCCGGCGAGTTCGGCGTGGCGTTCTGCCCCGAGCGGACCTCGTCGGGCCGGGCGCTCCGCGACATCACCGAGTCGCACCCGAAAATCGTCGGCGGCGTCGACGCCGAGAGCACCCGCGTCGCGGCGCTCGTCTACGGCGAGATTACCTCGAACGAGGTGATTCCCGTGCGCGACGCGACAACCGCGGAGGCCGTGAAACTGTTCGAGGGCGTCTACCGCGACGTGAACATCGCGCTCGCCAACGAACTCGCGCGGCTCCACGACGACCTCGGCATCGACGTGACCGAGGCCATCGACGCGGCCAACACCCAGCCGTACTGCGACATCCACGCGCCCGGGCCGGGCGTCGGCGGCCACTGCATCCCGTGGTACCCGTACTTCATCACGAGCCGAGTGGCGGCCGAGACGCCCCTGCTCCTGACCGCCCGCGAGGTCAACGACAGCATGCCGGCGTTCACCGCCGACAAACTCCGCGACGAGTTGGCCGCGGCGGGCCGAGAGATTCGGGGCGCGACCGTCGCCGTCCTCGGCGTCACCTACCGCCCCGGCGTCGCCGAGACGCGCACGACCCCCGCCGCGGGCGTCATCGACCGACTGAACGAACTCGGCGCGACCGTCCTCGCGGTCGACCCGATGCTCTCCGACGAGGTCGTCGCGTCCTTCGGCGCGACCCCCGTCTCGCTCGCCGACCTGCCAACCCGCGCTATCGACGCGGCCGTGGTCGTCACGCCGCACGAGGAGTTCGACGGCATCGACTGGGCCGCCTTCGACGACCTCGTCGTCGTCGACGGCCGCGGCACCCTCGGCGACATCGGCCACCGCGTGTACGAAATCGGCGGCGGACCGCGGGGCGAGTCGTCAGCCGACGCTGATTCCGAGGCCGAGGCCGAAGTCGCGGTGGGGACCGACGCGCCGCACGGAGGTTCGGGCCGATGAACCGCCTCAAAGTGCTCTCGGTCGTCGGCGCGCGCCCGCAGTTCATCAAGGCGTTCCCCGTCTCCGACGCGCTCAGACGCGACCACGACGAGGTGCTCGTCCACACCGGCCAACACTACGACGAGTCGATGTCGGGCGTGTTCTTCGACGAACTCGACATCCCGGAGCCGGACTACAACCTCGGAGTCGGCTCGGGCGGTCACGCCGCCCAGACCGCCGAGATGATGACCCGTCTCGACGCCGTCGTCGCTGACGAGGAGCCCGACGTGGTGCTCGTCTACGGCGACACCAACTCGACGCTCGCGGCGGCGCTCGTGGCCGCGAAGCGCGAGCCCGCGCTGGCGCACGTCGAGGCCGGCCTGCGGAGCCACAACTGGGAGATGCCCGAGGAGGTCAACCGCGTGCTCACGGACCACTGCTCGGACCTGCTGTTCGCCCCCTCCGAGTCGGCCGCCGAGACGCTGGCGGCCGAGGGCATCCGCGACGGCGTCTCCGTGACCGGCGACGTGCAGTACGACGCCGTCCTCCGGGTCCGCGAGGCCGCCCGCGAGCGGTCGACGATACTCGACGGACTCGACCTCCGAGACGGCGAGTACGTCCTCGCGACGGTCCACCGCGCCGCCAACACCGACGACCGCGACCGCCTCGAAGGCATCGTGGAGGGGCTGGCGTCGTCGGAACTCCCGGTCGTCTTCCCAGTCCACCCGCGGACCGAGGGGGCGCTCGAAGCCAGCGGCCTCTGGTCGCGGCTCGCCGACGCCGAGAACGTCGTCCTCGTGGAACCGGTCGGCTACCTCGACTTCGTCCGCCTGCTCGACGGCGCGGAGCGCGTCGCCACCGACTCCGGCGGCGTTCAGAAGGAGGCGTTCTACCTCGACACCAGGTGTCTCACGCTCCGCGACGAGACCGAGTGGACCGAGACCGTCGACGCCGGCTGGAACGCCCTCGTCGGCGCGGACGCGACCGCGATTCGGGCGGCGCTGGCCGACGAGAGCCCGCTCCCGGAGAAGCCCTCGCTGTACGGCGACGGGAGCGCCGCCGAGCGAATCGTCGCCGCGCTCTCGGAGTACGAAGATGCGTGAGAAGAAGGGAGACGCAGATGCGCGAGGTGACCCCCGCGTGACCCGCACGGAACCGAGCGAGTCCGGGCCGGGCTTCGCGGTCTGTCTGACCCACGACGTGGACCGCCCGTACAAGACGTATCAGGGGCTGTACTACGCGGCGAAGTCGAATCCGGGCTATCACCTCCGGACGCTCCTCCGCCGGGAGAACCCCTACTGGCAGTTCGAGGAGGTCATGGCGCTCGAACGCGACCTCGGCGTCCGCTCGTCGTTCTACTTCCTCAACGAGCCGAGCCTCCTCGAAACGGGGTCGCTGTCGGACTGGCTCGAACCGAAGAACTGGGTCGAACACCTCGGCCGGTACGACCTCGACTCGGCGTCGGTCGCCACCGCCGTCCGCGACCTCGACGAGGGCGGCTGGGAGGTCGGCATCCACGGCTCGTTCCGGTCGTGCGACGACTTCGACCGCCTCCGGACCGAGAAGCGCGAACTCGAAGCGGTGCTCGGCCACGAGGTCGTCGGCGGCCGCCAGCACCACCTCAAACTCGGGCCGAACACGTGGCGCTACCACCGCGAACTCGGCCTGAAGTACGACGCCAGCCCCGGGTCGAGTTCGGAAAACGGCTTCCAGCACGGCTACCGGCCGTTCAGACCCTTCGACGACGACTTCGTCGTCTTCCCGCTGACGCTGATGGAGGTGTCGCTTCCCGACCCCGGGTCGGCGTTCGACGAGGCGTGGGCCGAGTGCGAGCGCCTCTTGGACGAGGCCGAGGCGAACGACGCCGTGATGACCGTGCTGTGGCACCCGCGGTACTTCAACGAAGACGAGTTCCCCGGCTACCGCCGGCTCTACCGCCGCATCGTCGAGCGGGCGCTCGACCGCGGCGCGTGGGTCGGCCCCGTCGCCGACTACTACCGCGAGTTCCTCGCCGAGCGCGACCCGGATGGCGACTCGGAGAGGGCGACCGACAGCGCGACCGCCACCGGCGCGAATCACTCGATCTCTCCGTAGAATTCGGCGGCGTCGGTCGGTATCGGCCCCATAACAAAGCCGCCAGCGGGCTTCCTCTCGGACAGCCAATACCCCTCAGAGAGGCTATTCTGTATCATGAATCCATCACCGAAGCAGTATCACCGCGACGGCGACGCCGACACGGAGCGACTCCAACGGTACGTCGACGTGCTCGACGACGTGCTCGACTACGCCCGCGAACGCGACTACAAGGGCTGGGACTACGGCGACGGCATGAGCAGCAGGCTCCTGCTTTCGGTCCCCATCGACAACCGCTGGTTCAACCTCGCGGTCCAGGAGTTCATCAAGCGCTCGCCCGTCAACGTCCGCCCGCTGTTCCTCGTCGAACAGCGGCGGAACTTCAAGGGCATCACGCTGTTCGCCATGGCGAACCGGACCCGCGCCCAGTTGGCCGAGTGGTTCGACGGCGACCGCCCGGCGGAGACGTACCGCGACGACGCGGCGGCGCTGACCGAGTGGCTCGTCGAGAACCAAGCCAAGGGCTACAGCGGCTTCGCCGGCAGTCACCGCCACGTCATCCAGCACATCTCGGGTCGCAACGGCCCGCGGTCGGGGATTCCCCACTCGCCGAACATCGTCTCGACGTCCTACGGCGTCAAGGCGCTCCTCGCCGGGCGGGAGTTCGACCCGGACTACCCGGACATCGCCAAGACCGCCGTGGACGTGCTGCTCGACGACCTCAACTACCGGCCGAAGGACGACGGCGCGGTCATGGACTACTACCTCTCGCACCCGAAAGACAGCTACACGCTCAACGCGCTGGCCATCGGGGCGCGGCTGTTCGTCGAGCTGTACGACCACTTCGGCGACGAGGAACTGCTCGAACGCGCCGAGAAGGTGTACGACTTCGTCGCGTCGAAGCAGACCGACCGCGGCGGGTGGTACTACCGCGAGCCCGCGAGCGCCTCGCACCTCTCGATGGACAACCACCACAACGGCTTCATCGTCGAGTGCTTCCAGCGCTACGAGCAAATCGTCGGCAGCGGCCGGTACGACGAGACGCTCGAACGCGGCCTCGACTTCTACGCCCGCGAGCTGTTCGACGAGGACGGCGCGCCCAACTTCGACGAGGAAAACCCCTACCCGCGGGACATCCACGCGACGGCGCAGGGCATCCTCGTGTTCACCTACGCCGGGCAGTACGACCGCGCCGAGCGCGCCATCGATTGGGCGCTGGCGAACATGTACGTCCCGTCCGAGGGTCGGTTCTACTTCCGCAAACACCGCTTTTACACCAAGCGCATGACGCTCATGCGGTGGTGTCAGGCGTGGATGGCCTACGCCATCGCCGAGTACGTGGCCACCAGAATCTCCGGGGAACCGACACACGGCTACGGCATCGACGCCGACGGTATCGAGCGCCTACGGGCGGCGGCAGAGAGTCCCTGACGGCGTGTAGGCCGGCGCGAACGCCGGCTAGTCGCTTCATAACAAATCCCCGTCCTCTCGTCACAGTAGTTCGAGAATGTCTTTTCGAATGATACACGCCGACGCGGCCCGACCGGACCGCGGGTCGATTTACGGGGCCGCCGCGTCCGCCGGTGAGTCGGCTGATTACGGTCTGTTCGGACGGTTTGAACGGGTCTGCCGAGACGGTCGGATCGGGCGGGACGGTCGAGGGGGGCGGGACGGTCCCGCCCCGTGTTGTCGAGGGCCGCGGACGCGGTGCGAACACCTGACGCCTTCCAGCCCATGACCATCGAAATCGCCGAGTTCGACCACGGCGACCGCGACGAGTGGGACACGTACGTCGAGCGGTCGAGTCAGGCCAGCTTCTTCCATCAGTACGAAGCGCTGCGGCTCCAAGCGAAGCACTCGAACTCGACGCTCCACCTGCTCGTCGGCTTCAAGACCGAAGAGCCGGTCGGGCTGTTCCCCGTCTTCGAGATTCGAAAGGGGCTGGTCAAGACGGCGTTCTCGCCGCCGCCGCACATCGGCGTCCCGTATCTCGGACCCGTGATGCTCGACGCCGGCAACATCAAGAGCCGGAAGTTCGAGCGCCGCCGCAACCAGTTCATCGACGGCTGTACCGCGTGGATAGACGAACACATCGGCCCGAACTACACGCACGTCCGCGTCGGCGACTACTACACCGACATGCGGACGTTCCTGTGGGGCGGCTGCGACGTGTCGCCGAAGTACACCTACAACGTCGATTTGACCCGCGACGAGGACGAGCTCCTCATGTCGTTCAGCCGGAGCGCCCGCCGGAACATCCGCGACGGCCGAAAGCTCGTCTCCGGCATCGAGGAGGGCGACCGCGACGACATCTGTTCGATCCTCACGCTGGTCAAAGACCGCTACGAGGAACAGGACCTGTCGTTCGACGTACCGCCACAGTTCGTCACGGACCTGTACGACTCGCTGCCGGCGGGGCAGGTCCGACCCTACGTCTTCCGGTACGACGGGACGTTCGTGAGCGGGATTCTCGCCCTCCAGTACGGGGACACGCTCTACCGCTGGCTCGGCGGCGTCCGGCCCCAGCGGGACTTCGGAATCGACGTCAACGACCTGCTGGACTGGCGCATCATGCGCGACGGCATGGACGCCGGGATGCGCCGCTACGACCTCGTCGGCGCGAACAACCACCGACTCAACCGTTACAAGAGCAAGTACAACCCCGAACTCGTCACGTTCTACCAGATCGAACACGGGGCGCTCCCGGTCAGAACCATCGCACACCTGTACAAGAGCCGCCTCGGTCCCGGCATCGAGATGCTGTCCCGGGGAAACGGGACGAGCCTCTCGTCGCGACTCGTTTCGGGGCTGTTCCACCGATGACGACCCGACCGCCGCACCGACCGACGACCACCAACCCGCACGACCACGACACATGTCACAACTCCGTATCGAAACCCTGAGCCTCGACGAGTGGGGAGCCGCGCTCCCCTCGTCGGGCACCGAAGTCTTCCACACCCCCGCGGTGCTCGCCGCCATCGACGAGCACTTCGACGGCGAGATGCACCTGTTCGGCGTCTTCAAGGGCCAAGAGCCGGTCGCGCTGTTCCCGACGTTCGTCCGCCGGAACCCTCTCGGACGGGTCGTCGTCTCGCCGCCGCCGTCGATGGCGATTCCCTACATCGGCCCGGTGATGATGCCGAACAGCCCGAAACAGAGCGCCTACGAGTCGGTGAACCGCGAGTTCGCCGACCTCGTGGTCGAGGAACTCGGCATCCGCTCGAACCGGACGTTCGTCCGCCTGCTCTGTTCGCCGGCGTACCTCGACCCCCGCCCGTTCGAGTGGACCGGTTTCGCGGTCAAGCCCTCCTTCACCTATCGGCTCGACCTCGACGGGCGCTCGCTCGACGAGATTCAAGCCCAGTTCAGTAGTAGCCTCCGCCGCGAGATTCGGCAGGCGCGCGAACTCGACGTCACCATCGCGGACGAGGGACTCGACGGGGCCCGCGTCGTCTACGACGACGTGGTCTCGCGGTACGACGAGCAGGACGAGCCGTTCGGGATGCCCTGGGAGTTCGTCGAGTCGATGGTCGAGAATCTCGGCGACCGGTGTCGAGTGTACGTCGCCCGCGACCCCGACGGCGAGTACCTCAGCGGCATGATAGTCCCCTTCTCCGCCGAGGTGGGCTACTTCTGGCTCGGCGGCGCTCGCGGGCAGTACGACGGGGTCAGCATCAACAGCCTGCTCCATTGGACTATCATCGAAGATATCGTCGAGGACGAAGCGCTCGCGTCGGTCACGAAGTACGACCTCGTCGGCGCGAACACGGAGCGGCTCTGCAACTACAAGTCGAAGTTCGGCGGCGAACTCGTCCCGTACTACGTCGTCGAATCGACGGGGGTCGGGATGAACCTCGCAAAGCGGACCTACCAGCTCCTGAACAAGGGGTCGGAGCGAATCGCCACGAAGTAGGCGGGACGCGAACGCGGACGCGCGGGCGCGGTCACCGAACGACCGCGCTCACGCCATCTGCTGTGTCTGAATGACGGTCCAGATGTTCTCGGCGTCGTCGGTGATGCCGTACACCCGCCCTTTTCGGCGCTGTTCCGGGACGAGAAGTTCCACGAGCGAACGGTCTCTGAGTTCCTGCAGCGCCCGCGAGACGTGGGCGACCGCGCTCTCGGAGTCGGTGGCGATTTGCGTCGGCGTCGCGGGGCCCTCGGAGAGCCTATCGAGGACGGAGACGCGGTAGTGAGAGCTGATAACGAAGCCCACGTCGTCCCACGGTACGTCGTCGGTCCCGTCGAGGGAACTCACGCAACGCCCACCTCGCTTGGGGAGACGGGTCGATAGGCGGTCGAATCGGGGCGGTCTCTGGGGGTCGATAGGCGGCGAGCGCCGACGGCGGCCCGGCGGAGGCGACGGTTCGCATCGCTCGGGGCGGTGGCGGCGGTCGTGGCGGACGTGACGGTCGGCGACGAGCGGAGCACTGACAGTAGCGGAGACGTATCTACCGAGAACAGGCGCATTAACGGGAGGTTAACCGCGATGTCGGCGGGTGCCCGGCGTGCCGGCCGCATCGGTTCGATGCGCATTCGTTCGTTAGTACGAACTTAATTACATAAAGTCTCCGTTTGAATTATATTCTCTCGTTCGTGAGAGTCTCGAAATTTTGAACGTCGCGTTGACAGGAGTTCGGTCGGTGCCGACCCGTGAGAGCGACGACGAGGCTCATATCCGTCTCGCCCGTATGACCGATATGGCACGGAATCGAACGCTCGGACGACTCGGGGCCGTGACCGTCGGCGGCGCGCTCGCCGTCGGCGTTCTCCTCGCCGCAGTCCGAGCGCGGGCCGACGAGACGGCCGGCCGACTGCTCGATGCGCTCCGACGGGAGCGCGCCGAATCGACTCCTGACGTCGCCGGAACCGAGGCCGCCACGCCAGCGACCGCCTCCCTTCCCGACCCGGTTCAGCGGTATCTCGAACGCGTGCTCCCCGACGAGCCCCCTCGGGTTCGGTCGGTTCGGCTCCGCCAGACCGGCGAGTTCAGACTCGGCGACGCGGACTCGCCGTGGAAGTCGATGACGGCGACGCAACACTACACGGTCGACCCGCCGGGGTTCGTCTGGGACGCCCGAATCGACCTCGTGCCGTTCGTGCCGTTCCCGTCGGTTCGGGTCGTCGACGCCTTCGTCGGCGGCGCGGGGACGCTCGAAGCGAGGCTACTCTCCGCGTTCACCGTCACGGACGCCCCGCCGTCGCCCGAGTTGGACGAGGGCGAACTCGCCCGCTACCTCGCCGAGATGGTCTGGTTTCCGACCGCGTTTCTCCCCGGCCACGGCGTCAGGTGGGAGCCGAGAGACGACCGCTCGGCACGCGCGACGCTCACCCACCGCGAGTCGACCGCGAGCGTCGTGTTCCACTTCGACGAGAACGACGAGATAGCGCGGGTCACCGCGGACCGGTGGCGCGAGACGGGCGGCGGCGAGTACGAGCGGCGTCCGTGGACGGGACGCTTCAGCGACTACCGCGAAGTGGACGGGATTCGCGTCCCCGCGGCGGCCGAAGTGGCGTGGACCCTCCCGACGGGCGACCTACCGTACTGGCGGGCGACCATCGACGCCGTGGAGTACGACCCGTTTTCGACGACGGGACAGGGGTCGGCGACGCCGCCGGGCCCGAATTCGGAATAGCTACGGCGACCGGCGGAAATTCACGACTCGATGACCGACTCCTCGTCTCCGCTTCGAATCCTCCTCACCAACGACGACGGCATCGACGCGCCCGGCATCGCCGCCATGCGCGAGGAACTCACCGCCGTCGGCGACGTGACCGTCGTCGCGCCCGCCGAGAACCAAAGCGGCGTCGGCCGCGCCCGCAACGAACACGCGGTCCGCCGCGACCACCCGTGGGGGTACGCCCTCGAAGGCACCCCCGCCGACTGCGTCGCCTACGGCCTTCGCGGCCTCGACGCCGACTTCGATATCGTCGTCTCCGGTATCAACGACGGCCCGAACGCCGGCAACTACGTCGTCGGCCGGTCGGGCACCGTCGGCGCGGGCGTCGAGGCCGCGTTCCTCGGGACGCCCGCCATCGCCGTCTCCAGCTACCACGCCCGGGACTTCTTCTGCCACCCGCCCGAGGAGTACGACTTCTCCCGCCCCGCGCGGGTCGCCCGCGCCCTGACCGAGCGCGTCTTCGGCACCGACGTGTTCGACGAGGTCGACCTCTTGAACGTCAACGCCCCCGCCGACGTTCCGAGCCCCCGGATGCGCGTGACCCGCCCCTTCGCGGACTACGACCAGCAGGTCGACCACCACGCCGACGCCGGCGCGCTCCCGGACGGCGACCGCGAACACGACCTCGACGACGGCGAGGTTTACGTCCGCCTGCAGGACATTTCGTGGCCGGACGCCGTCGGCTTCGAGAACCCGTTCCCGCTCGGCGACGAACACCGCGAGCGCTACCCCGTCGGCAGCGACCGCCGCGCGATGGTCGACGGCGAGGTGAGCGTCTCGCCGCTGGCGGTCCACCACGGCCACGCGACGGACCCGCGGCTGGCGAGCATCGTTGAGAGCCTCTCCGAGCAGGTGGAGTAGCGCGGAGTCAGGCAGAAGAGACTGCGTTACGACCGCGCTAGCTTTCCAGTCTGCGAGAGGTACGCGGCGAGGTCCGACGTGGCTATCATCCCGATGACGCCTTCCTCCTCGTCGACGACGGGCATGTGGTGAAAGCCGTGTTCGGTCATCGACTCCGCGACGGCGAGGATGGAGTCCTGCGCGCCCGCGGTAATCACGTCGGTGGTCATGTACCGCTCGACGGTTGTCTGGGCCTTCGGCTGGCTCTTGGCGACGATATCGACGAAGTCGGTCGTCGTCAGGATGCCTTTCAGTCGGTTCTCCTCGTCGACGACGACGACCGAACTGATGTTGTTGTCGAGAATCAACTGCGCCGCGTCTTCGACGAGCGTGTCCGGGGTGACCGTGTGGAGGGCCGTCGACATCACTCTCGCAACGAATACGTCTTCCATGGTAATTGCTGACAGACAGGGCGGATAAATGTTGTCTTCGCGTACAGTTTGGTCGGGAAATCCACGGGCTCGTCGGAACTCGTTCTCGAAGCGCTATGAGTTCGGGTTCGCAGCCATCGGGGCGGACGGAAGCCTCGTCGCGGACGGAGGTCTCGGTTCCCACTGCCCCCGCCGCGGGGCTTAATTCCTCGGCGACGTAACCGGGACTATGGGAAGCACACAGACTGCGACGTTCGGCGGCGGCTGTTTCTGGTGCGTCGAAGCCGCGTTCAAGGAACTCGACGGCATCAGCGAGGTCACGTCGGGCTACGCCGGCGGCGAGACTGCGAACCCGACCTACGAGCAGGTCTGCTCGGGGAACACCGGCCACGCCGAGGTCGTGCAGGTCGAGTACGACCCCGCAGTCGTCGGCTACGACGAACTGCTCGACGTGTTCTTCGCGGTCCACGACCCGACCCAACTCAACCGACAGGGGCCGGACGTGGGGACGCAGTACCGCTCTATCGTCCTGTTCCACGACGACGAACAGGAGCGGCAGGCGTCGGCCTACATCGAGGCGCTCGACGAGGAGTACGACGACGACGTCGTCACGGAGTTGGTCCCGCTGGAGACGTTTTACGAGGCCGAGAAGCACCACCAGGACTACTTCGAAAAGAACCCCAACGACGCGTACTGCCAGTTCCACGCGAGCCCGAAAATCGAGAAGGTCCGCGAGAAGTTCGCCGACAAACTCGCCAACTGAACCGAGCGGACTGCCGACCCGACACCACCATGTCCGCAGTATCTGCTGGTCAGCAACGCTGAATTACCGATATTTTTCGGATGACGGTCGGGATCGAACGGCGTCCGGAAGCGGAGTTCGAGCTGTCGAAACCGGGCGAGCCGTGCGGACGGTGTGAACCGTCGAGACTGTATAGACCGTCGAAGCGGCGCGGAGTGTGCGAACGGCGTAAACCGCGAGGGGAGTTCGAACAGCCCGAGCGGTTCAGACGGCGCGAACACCCCGGACAGTCGAAACTGTCGGCGGTGTTTGCACTGTCAGCGGATTTCGGACTGTCCATGAGTTTTAGAAGTCGAGGACAGCATAGAATTTGTAGAATTTGCAAAAATTGTAGAAAGTGTGGACTGCTCGCACTGCGAGAGATTCGCCCAGTGTGAGAGATGTACGAACCGCGAGCGCTGTTCGGGAATCGGGCGCTTGCGCGGGTGAACCCCTCCGGGGTGGCCGGAACGCGGGCGAGGAGTCGATCAATGACCGCGGATAGTCTACAAATTTTACAATTTTTAGAAAGTGTGGAAACTTCAGAGAGTGCAAAATGTAAACACATCTTCGACGGTTCAAAAGTCGTGGATAAAACTATGTGGCATGACGCGGAAGGTCCGTCCGAGCCCTCAAATGTCCGCACAGCTCGCAATTCAGGCAGAGTTTGCACCGCTCAGACAGCAGACACAGCGTATACTGTGTACAAATTGTGGAAATTGCTCGGCGGCGGAGGCCCGATAGATGTCGCGGGCCGTGAGCGTCTCGCTCCAGAAAGGCGGCGTCGGAAAGACGACGATTGCGATCAACCTCGCCGACGCGCTCGCCGCGCGGGGCAACGACGTGCTGCTCGTCGACCTCGACCAGCAGGGGAACGCGACCGAGGGCGTCGGACTGAAAGACGCCTACGAATCGTCGGAGTCGAACATCGGCGACGTGCTGACCGACGACGACCCAATCGACGTACACGAGGTGATACGCGACCGCGAGAGCTTCGACGTGCTTCCCTCCCACGTCGACCTCGACGACATCGAAGACCGCGTCCGGAACTCGACGTTCGGCGTGCTCTGGGTCCGCCGCCGAATCGTCGACCCGCTTCTCGACGACGACTACGACTACATCGTCATCGACTCGCCGCCGAGCCTCGGCCCGCTGTCCGATGCGGCGCTCATCGGAACCGGGAACGTCGTCGTCCCGCTGTTGATGAGCGAGCCGAGCGTGAGCGGCTTCGAGCGGATGTTCGAACAGCAGATCGGCCCGATTCGGCGCGAAGTCGACCTCGACATCCTCGCTATCGTTCCGAACGACCTCACCGGGAACAACGAGGAAAAACGCATCATCCGCGACCTCGAAGACTCCCCCTTCGAACAGTTCATCCCGCCGTTCGCCCGGTCGGAACTGTTCGACGACACCGATTCCAAGGGACCGGGTATCAGACACCGAATCGCGTTCAGTCGCGCCTGGCGCGACGGGAAGACCCTCCGGGAGTACGACCCCTCGAACGACATGCTCGACCGACTCGACCAGCTCGCGGAGATCGTCGAGCGCGGAGGGACGAACGATGCCTAAGGAGAACCGATTCGCCGGCCTCGGCGAGGCGATGGAATCGGAGTCAGAACCCGAGGACGAGGAAGCACCGGACGAAGCCGCTCCCGACGAGTCCGAGTCAAAGCGTTCCGAACCGACGGTCGAAGCCGGGCCCGAAACCGAGTCCGAACCGGAGACCGAGTCCGACTCGGACGACGCGGGTGGAGACCCCGACAGCGAGGGAGAACCCGACAGCGAAAGCGTCGACAGCGATGGGCGGAGCGAAGGCGACGAATCTCGTGAGTCGACCGAATCGAACGCGGAAGCAGACGGCGCGGAGCGCGTCGACGACGCGGAACAAGCGACAAAATCGGAGGGCGGTCCGGCGTTCGAGTTCGAAGCGACGACCGCGAAGAGCATCTACGTCCGGACCGAGACGCTCGACCGACTGGACGACGCCGAGTTCGAAGTCGAGTCGCTCCTCCGCCGGGAACACGACGTGCGCGACCTGACCGGCCGCGAGTTCCACGACGCACTCGTCCGCGTCGCCGCCGAGTTCCCCGAGGAAATCGCCGACGCCGTCCTCGAAACCCGCGACGAGTGATTCGCAGCGACCGACACCGACAGCGAGAGACCGATTGACGATGGCGCGCCGGAGAGCAGAGCGAAATCGAGGCCGAGGAAACGCTCGAACGCCCGAAGAACAGCGGACAACGTGGTGTTCGAGACGGAGGGCTCGGCCCCCGATCACCGAAACAGCCGGTGACAATTAGTTCCAGAGCCGGGGCGATCAATCGGTCGAACACCGTGGCGTCCGCTGTTGTCGCAAACACGGTATGACGGGGCGATTCCTCACGTCGAAAGACCCGTCACCGAACACCAGTATGTCCGCTGTTGTGCCGATAGCGAGCCACGAAGAGGACCGCTACCGGGACGATAGTCCGCCGTGGACGGGTTGGAACACCACAATGTCCGCTGTTCAGACAAGCGGCGAAAATCGCCGATTTACTGCGGACATCGTGGTGTTCCGAGCGGTCGGTACTGACAACGAAGGGATGAGTGCGTCCCACCGAACGGGCATTTTGAGGAGCGACGAAAGCGACAGTTCTCCCGAAACGTGACGAAAAGGCGTCGTGGACCGGGTACACCACGATGTCCGCAGTAATCCGTGTCGGAGTGGGCTACTGCTCGATGAAGTCGTCGAGCGTGCTCGTCTTCTCTCCGTCGAGGAAGGGTTCGACCGTCTCGTGGACGCCCACGAGTTCGATAGTGTCGCGCATGGCCGAGACGATGAGCCCGACGTCCATATCGAGGGCGTACTCGCGGTACGTCCCGCCGCGTCGTCCCTCGTTTCGCTCGGTGACCGAGACGATGCCGAGCATCGCGAGTTCGCTGAGGTGGTCGCGCATCCGTCGCGGGACGAGGGGGTCGCGGTTGGCGAGTTCGGTAAAGCGAGTGTAGCGGGGGCGAACGTCGCGGGAGCGAATCGGCGTCTCGTCTTCAAGTTCGAGCGTCAAAAGCGAGTAGAGAACGAGGTGGCCGTGTTCGGTCAGGCCGTTGATTCCCTCTTTGATGCGGCCGCGTTCGAGGGCGCGCCGACCGCGCTTGACGTGTTCTTCCTCGATTCGGTCGGTGTCGTCGTCGCGGGCCAAGTCGCCGGCTTTCATCAACAGGTCGATGGACTGGCGGGCGTCCCCGGCGTCTTTCGCGCCGTAAGCGGCACAGAGCGGAATCACCTCGTCGGAGAGGACGCCCTCGCGGAACGCAACCTTGGCGCGCTGTTCGAGGATGGCGCGGAGGTTCTTCGCGTTGTACGCGGGGAAGTGAATCTCCTGTTCGCACAGGGAGCTTTTCACCTTCGGCGAGAGGTCGTCGCGGAACGAGAAGTCGTTCGAGATACCGATGAGGCCGACTTTCGCCGCGTCGAGGTTCCCGTTGGCCCGCGCCCGCGGGAGTTGGTAGAGGATGCTGTCGTCGTTGACGTGGTCGATCTCGTCGAGGACGATGATTATCGTCCCGCCGCAGTCGTCGAGTTCCTGCCAGAGCATCTCGTAGACAGAGCCGAGCGGGTAGCCCGTCGTGCTGATCTGGTTCGACTCCGACCGGAACTCGTTGACGAGACGGGTCGCAATCTGATACGAACTCGTGAGTCCGTCGCAGTTCAGGAAGACGACGGTGAGGTGGATGTCGTCGTAGTGACTCGCGTCTTCGCGGAGGTGACCGAGTAGGTACCTCGACGCGGCGGTCTTGCCGACGCCGGTCTTGCCGTAGAGGAAGATGTTGTTGGGCTGTTCGCCGTTGATAACCGGCTGCAGCGCGGCCTGGAAGGTGCGGAGTTCCTCGTCACGCCCCACGAGTTCCTCGGGTTGGTAATCCTCGCGGAGGGCGTCCCGGTCCCGATAGATCTCGGTGTCCCGCTCGAATAGGGGCATACTACCACGGTTCGACCACTTCATTCATAAAACCACCGTGTCCGGAGTGTCCGCTGTTCTCGTGATTTATATACTCGGGCGGGGACACACCCCCTCCACTTTGTCCGCTGTTCTGGCAGACGAAGGTGTCCGGTGCATCAACTGGACGGAGCCGCGTGTTCTGAAACAGAGAAAGATTTAATATGGTATGGCTTAAACTAAGTCCGTAGTACAGTTAATTATATTAGTCGTATGAGAGCTGTCTGAGGAGGCCACTTTCATTCGGGCTGCGGACAACTTAAACTAACCCGCAGAGGTGAAAACCAACGGGAGAGGACCGCCTCACGACGACGGGGGGTACCGCTTCACACCGAGAACAGCGGACAAAGTGGTGTGAGTGTTCCCCGCCTCACACCGTCTCGTCTTCACGTTCACGTCCGTCGAGAACAGCGGACAACATGGTGTCTGTGTCAACCCGAACGCTTCTCGACCGCTCGTTGACACGGGTCGTCACACAACCGTGGTTAGTCTCGTCCGGTCGAGTCGAACCGACTTCTCCGCTCGTCGTCGACCCCGACGAAAGCTGTTCTCCGTGGCTCTACGAAGCCCCCCACGAATCGACAAAAGCGTCTTTTTAGGGGGCTGAGACGGTGAATAACTGCGGACACAGTGGTGTTGTAGGGGAATCATCGAGACCCACGTCACGCCCACCCGCTCTCAGTGACGACCCGGTGATGGCCGACTACGAATGCGACCGACCACGAACGCGGTCTCCAGCGGACCTCGAACAGTCCGTGTGGACTGTTATTACGATCCATCCTCCTCTGCTGGCGGCCAATCTATCGAAAACAGCGGACAACGTGGTGTTCGAGGCTACGGTCACCCTGTTTCAATGCCGTGACATTTGGTATCACGAGTATCCGATAAGTTATCCGTCTCCGTCCCCGAGCAAGACTGTGAGTGAAAATCAAGGGCGTCGAAACCTTCGAATGCCCAACGACAACGAGCTGTTCGCAGTCGTCACAGAGCACAACGGTGGCAATCACGTCCGAATCCGCTGTGAAGACGGAAAGAACCGCATGGGCCGCATCCCCGGCCGCATGAAGTACCGCACGTGGATCAACGAGGGCGACGTCGTGCTCGTCGAACCGTGGGACTGGCAGGACGAGAAAGCCAACATCGAATGGCGCTACACCGGCGAGGACGCGGACCAGCTCCGGCGCGAAGGCCACATTCAGTAATCATTTTCTCCGAAAGGAGAGTTTATCTCTCCTGACGAACAGCCGCGGCGCTGGGGTCGTCTCGAAGTGGTTTTGCGCGGTCTTACGGTTTCTCTTCTGTGGTTCGGACCTCGTTCCGACGGTGAAGAACAGCGGACATAGTGGTGTTGTTCTCGTCCGTTCAGCGGCGGAGCGTGCCGGGTGTTCGCCTCGATTCGAGCGTGCCGGGTGTTCGCCTCGATTCGAGCGTGCCGGGTGTTCGCCTCGATTCCGCTCTCCCTCACTCGAACACGTCTCACTCGAACACGTCGACGAATCGCGGCGCTGAGAGCGTCCGCAGGTCGTCCGGCGTGAGTCGGAACACCGCCTCGGGCGTCCCCGCGGCGGCCCAAATCCGGTCGAACGACTCGAACGTCGGGTCCGCGAGGACGGGGCAGTCCCTCGCGTGGCAGGTCGGCGGCACGCCGCCGATGCTCCAGCCGGTCGCGTCCTTCACTTCGCTGGGGTTGGCGCTGCGAACGGCCCCCTGTTCGACGCCGAACTCGGAGCCGAGCGAGCTCTCGTCCACGCGGTTCGCACCGCTCGTGAGGACGACAACCGTCTCGTCGCCGACGCGCATGACGATGCTCTTGACGATTTGGCCGACGTCGCAGCCGACGGCCGCGGCCGCGTCGTCGGCCGTCTTGGTTCCCTCCGGAAACTCCTCGATGGTCACTTCGAACCCGTGAGAATCGCGTACTCTGTCGGCGAACTTGCGTGCCGTGGGATGCATGCCCTGCGGTTCCCCCTCGCCGGATATGAACGTTCACTGACGAGGCAGATTCTGCGGGGGAGTCAACGACCTCCCGCGAGCAACGGACGTTCTCGACGACCCTCGCGAGTTACGGAGCTACCATTCCCCGTCGAGTCCGTCGCGAAGCGCCGCCACGTCCGACTCGTCGTTGAAGTTGTGGAACGACGCCCGGACCGCTTTCGGCTCGGGGAGCGTCCGGACGACCACGCCGGCCGACTTGAGACGCTCGACCGTCCCCTCCGGGTCGGCGACTTCGAACGAGACGAGTCCCGATTCGGGGTCGTGCGGGCTCAACAGCCGACCTCCGGGACGGCTTCGATGAACTGGCTCGCGAGATTTCGAATGTGTCGTTCGGTCCGGTCGAGGCCGACGCGCCCGGCGATGTCGATGGCCTCCCGGAGCGCGACGTGCGGGGCGGGGTTGGTCGTTCCGACCTCGAAGCGCTTGGCTCCCGCCGCGAAGTCGAGGCCGTCGGCGTTCGGCTCCGTGACGCCGCGGTAGCCGACGGCGTGCGGTTCGATGTCTTCTGCGGCCTCGCGTCGGACGTAGAGGAAGCCCGCGCCCCACGGCCCGAGTAGCCATTTGTGACCCGCACCGGCGACCACGTCCGCGCCCCAGTCCTCCACATCGACGGGGTACTGGCCGAACGACTGGACCGCGTCGACCACCGACAGCGCGCCGGCGTCGCGGGCGATATCGGCGAGCTCGCGCACGGGGAGCCGCGTCCCGTAGTTCCACGTCAGGGCGCTGAAACAGACGAGTTTGGCGTCGGCGACGGCCTCGGCGTACTGGTCCATATCGAGCCGCCCCGCGTCGCTCTCGACGACGCGGACCTCGACACCCTCGCGTTCGAGTCGCCGCCACGGGAGGATTCCGGCCGGGTGTTCGAGGTCGGTTCGGACGACCACGTCACCCGGTTCCCAGTCGAGCGCGGTGGCGATGCGGTTGATGCCGTCGGTGGTGCTCTGGGTCAGCGCCACCTCTTCGGTCTCGGCACCGATGAACGCGGCCACGTCCTCGCGGACGGCCTCGTAGGCGTCGAAGGCAGTCGGATAGGGGCCGTCGTCGCCCGGCGACTCGTACTCGTGGTATTCGAGGAAGTCGGTCGCGCGCTCCACGATGGGGCGCGGGCTCGGGCCGTGCGCGCCGGTGTTGAGATACGTGACGTCGTCGAGGGCCGGAATCGTCGTTCGGAGTTCGTCGGGTGTCATAGTGCGTTATTGGGTGTCGTCGTGTGAATCATCGGGTGTCATTGCGAGTGATCTTCTCGTCGGTCGCGCCGCGAAGGAGTCGTGTCTGCTGGTGATGCGCCCGTCGAATCAAACGTTCTGGTACCGCTATCGAATTGCCGCAACAGCTCGTCGGGGAGGCGGGCGTACACCTCGGCGTTACCGACGAGCGCCCCGACCGTGGTGAACTCGTCGACCGCGTGGGCCGTCTCGGTCCCGAAACCGAACTCGACGGTCGGGACAGCCGCGTTGCGCATCGGTTTCGCGTCGCCGCCGCCGGTCGCGCTCCGGCGGTAGACGCGCCCGCCGGTGACGCTCTCGGCGACCGAGCCCACGGCGTTCGCCAGCGGGCCGTCGGGGTCCTCGAACGTCCCGACCGACCAGTCCGCGTCCGAAATCTCGACGCCGTCGTGACCGGCGACCACGTCCCGAACGGCGTCGAGCACCGCCGCCGTCTCGACGCCCGCCGTCACGCGAATATCGAGGTTCGCCCGCGCCGCGGCGGGAACGACGTTCACCCGGTCGCCGCCCGAGAGGACGCCCAGATTGACCGACGGCCGCTCGAACAGCTCTCGCGCCGCGTCCTCGCCGAACCGCGGCGCGTAGTACTCGACGGACTCGTCGACGAGCGCCCGCACCGCGGGGTCGAAGTCGAACCGGACGTCGGCGAGCGCCGACTCGACGTCGCTCACGGCGCGGTAGAGTCGGTGAATCGCGTTCTCGCCGAGCATCGGCCGGGAGCCGTGGGCGGCGGTCCCCGTCGCTTCGAGTTCCAGCCAGATGCTCCCGCGGTCGGCGACGGTCACCGAGTGGCGGTCGCCCTCGCAGGTCGTCTCGCCGATGACGCAGGCGTCCGCGTCGAGGCCGCGCCGGTCGAGAAGCCGTCGGCATCCCCGCGCTCCCGGCGACTTCCTCGTCGCTCACGAACGCGAACACGAGGTTCGTCGCCGGCACCGTGTCGGTTTCGACGTGCGCCTTCGCCACCGCGAGCATCGCGGCGACTGCCCCCTTCATGTCGGTCGCGCCGCGCCCGTAAAGCCGGTCGCCGACTCGCTCGCCGAGCGGGTCGCGCGCCCACTCGCCGGCCTCGAACGGGACCGTATCGAGGTGCCCCAGCAGGACGAGCGTCCGGTCTGTCGCACCCGGGAGCGTCGCCACGAGATTCGGTTTCTCGGGGTCCGAGGCGACGCGCTCGGTGTCGATGCCGAGTTCCGAAAAGAACGATTCCAGCCACGACGCGAGTTCCCGCGTGTCTCCCGGCGGGTTCTGCGTGTCGTGGCCGACGAGCGTCGCCGCGAGGTCGACGACGTCCTCGCGGTGCTCGCGGAGATAGGCGACGGCGGGTGGGTCGCTGGACATGGACTCTCTGTCTGGGTCTACGTACCGGTGACGAATAAGTTTGTGCTAAAACTACAATACTGGGGTGCGAGATTCGGGTGTCTCTGTGCGATAGTGCCGAAAGAAATCGGTAGTTCGAACGGGTGTTGGGTGGGGGTCAGCGCCGATTCAGTTATCGGGCTTAGGCGTTGTAGGTCCATCTCTGCAGGGTCGCGGAGTTGGAGCCGGATTGGGAGGTCCAGACGACGCGGACGGTTTCACCGGATTCGAACGAGTCACCTGTCGCTCCTACGGTAACCGAGCTCCCCGCCGATATCTCAGTCGCAGTTGTGTCGATTTCGTTCCAGGCGTCCCCGTCTTCATCGATCGGTCCTGCGATGGTCACGCGAGCCGGGTCGATTGAAGCGCCGCTCTCGTGGGTGATGACGAGATCCCCGTTGCTACTGTTGTGGGCGAACCCGAAACTCGCCTGCGGGGCGGTGTCGCCGACCTGGTCGCCGAGACCAAGGACGAAGGTGCCGATGACGGCCGCGAGGATGACAGTAATCGCGACCATGAGGATGACGCCGATGACCGGCGAGACTGCGCGGGATTCCGTGAACAGTGTCTTGATTTGCATAGTTGTGTTTCTCCTAGGTGTGCCGGACGAGAGGCGACCGTTGAGAAAAATTCGAATCGGTCCTCGAACGCCTGCGTTCTAACCTAACAGATAGCCTGACGTTCTCCGAAGCTATAAACTAGTACTGAGAAGGTGTTTCACGTCTCATGCGTGTTCTGTACCAGAACCGGAGCGCGCTGTCGCTCTCGGGGTGACGTCCGGAAAAATCGAGGTTCGGTTGGCTGTGTCGCCGCGGACCGTTCAGTGCGTGTACGTCTGCAGGGTCGCGGAGTTGGAGCCGGATTCGGAGGTCCAGACGAGGCGCACTTCGTCGCCGTCGTCGAGGGTTTCACCGGTTGCAAGTGTAACGACGATGGTGTCACCAGCGTTCATGTTGTCGTCGGTGCCGATCTTCTTCGACACAGTCTCCGCGGTCAGGTCCGACGGGACGACGACGCTCAGCTCGTCGCCCGCGATGGCGTCACCGCTTTCGTGCGTGATCGTGATTTCCTGTGCACCGTTGTAGTCGAAGCTGAAACTCGCCTGCGGGGCGGTGTCGCCGACTTGGTCGCCGAGACCGAGGACGAAGGTTCCGATGACGGCCGCGAGGATGACTGTAATCGCGACCATGAGGATGACGCCGATGACCGGCGAGACTGCGCGTGATTCGCTAAGGAATTTCTTGATATCCATTGTTCTACCCAGGACCGGCCTCAGACCCACCCACCTCGTGCCCACCTGCACGGGACTTCGAGCGGCCACATGTTCCGGCTCCTGTTGGCCTTCCGTATGTTCCGGATATATTTAATTTCGCAGCGACTTACCGGTCTATTCGAGGGGTTAGGGCACTCCTAACGCCCGAATTCGGGATTTAAGCCGTTCCATCCCATCTGCGTACCATCGGGGGTGCAGTCGGTGACGAACCGGCCCGTTGGCGTTCGGCACGCCCGAATCTGACTCTCCCGCCCGCACGCCACGGCGGTTCGAACCGTCACACCCCGTGTTTCTGCGGACACGGTGGTGTGGGGTCGGGTGGGTCGTCGGCCGCGGCGCGCGCCGCTCGCGGGAGTAGAAAACGGGGAGGCGACCGAAAACGTCGGTGAAGAGCCTACTGCGGGGCGTTCCAGAACCGCGGCGTCGACTCGAAGTCTATCTTCGCGTCGGAGGGCGCGCGCTCGTAGAGTGCGTCGTGGACGGCCTCGTAGGCCGCCCTCGGGCCCTCCTGTGCGAGTTTCGGGTGGTCGCGCGTGTCGAAGACGACGCGCCACGTCCCGTTCGAGAGGTGGAGTCCGAGGATGTACTTCCCGCGGACGTTCACCACCAGTTGGTAGGCGTGCTGGACCGTCTCGCCGTCGCGTTCGATGTTGTAGCCGCGGACGGCGACGGCCTGCTGAATCGCCTCTTTCGTTTCGAGTTCGGCGACGAACGATTTGGGGACGGCCCGTCCGGGGAGCGATTCGACGAACGGTTCGCTCATGGTCGCACCACCTCGCGTCGCGCACCTCTCGGTTCCATCGTATCCTACGTGGGCGGCCGAGCGGGTATATGCGATACGGTCTCCGGCGGCGGCACTCCGGCGGCGGCGCGGTTCCGAACGCGCGCCTCGCGCACGTCGCCCCGCGGTCCGAGCGAAGCGCCTTTGAGGCTCTGCGCGCGCAGACGAACCGTGAACACCAACGCCCACCACGTCGGCCTCACCGTTTCCGACCTCGATTCCACGCTCGCGTTCTACCGCGACGCGCTCGACCTGCCGGTCGTCTCCCGCTTCGAAGTCGGCGGCGAGGAGTTCGCAACCGCCGTCTCCGTCGACGGCGCGTCGGCGCGGTTCGCCCACCTCGACGGCGGCGACGTGCGCGTCGAACTCGTCGAGTACGACCCGGTCGGAGCCGACACCGACGAACCGACGCTCAACCGCCCCGGCGCGACCCACCTCGGACTCTCCGTCGAGGACGTCGACGCCGCCGTCGCCGACCTCCCGGCCGACGCCGAGACGCTCAGCGAACCGCAGACGACCGAAAGCGGCACGCGAATCGCGTTCGTCCGCGACCCCGAGGGGAACCTCGTCGAACTCCTCGACGCCTGACCCGGCCGCTCCGCTCGCCGGCGTCGTCACCCGGAGATCGACGTTAGGATTGTTCTCATTCAGCAATACTGACTGCGGTCACTCCCCGTTCGGGAACCACGTCCGCGGCCGCTCCGCTCCGATTGGGAGCTTCAGCGTCACGGCCGTCCCCCCGAGGGGAGAGGGCTCCAGTTCCATGCTCCCGCCCGCCTTTCGCACGACCCAGTGGACCAGCCACAGGCCCATCCCGGTCCCGTGTTCGAGCGGCGTCTCCTCGCCGCGCTTGATGACTCGCCACTCCTCGTCGGGGATGCCCGGTCCGTCGTCGGCGACTCGCACGACGAGTTTCGAGTCGTCGTCTTCGGTTCGGCACACGTCGATATCGACCGTCTCGCCGCCGTGTTTGAGCGCGTTCGCGATTAGCTCGTCGAGCGCCGCGCCGACGCGGCTATCGACCCGCGCGTTGAGTCCCGTCTCGATGTCCGTCCGCATCGTCGCCTCCGGATACGTCGCTTCGGCCCTCGACACGGCGTCCTCGACGAGCGTCGAGACGCGCCGCGGCGTCCCCTCGGATTCGAGTGCGTCCGAGACCGTCTGGGCCTTCTCGGAGAGCGCGACGAGTTCGTCCGCCGCTTCGATGATGGCCTCCGCGGCGTCGGTGAGTCCCTCGTCGGCGGCCACGGTCGCGTCTCGGTGAATCAGTTCCGCGTAGCCCTCGATGACGTTCATCCGGTTTCGGAGGTTGTGCCGGAACATCCGGTTGAGGACGACGAGCCGCTGTCTGGTTAGCTCCGATTCGGTGATGTCCGACTGGATGGCGACGTAGCCGTCGATGTCGCCGTCGTGCGTGAGGGGCGCGATGGTCTGTATCGCGGTGTAGAGTTCGCCGTTCTTCCGCCGGTTGATGATTCGCTCTTGCCACGTCTCGCCGGCCTGAATCGTCCGCCACAGTCGCTCGTAGTACGCCTCCGGCATCTCGCCCGAACTGAGCCGCGACACCGGCTCGCCGACCGCCTCCGCGGCGTCGTAGCCGGTTATCTCCTCGAACGCCGGGTTCACGTACGTAATCTCCCCGTCGGGCGTGGTGAGGTAAATCGCGTGACCCGCCTGCTCGACGGTCAGTTCGAACTCGCGGAGTCGGCGCTCCCGACGCCGCTGTGCTGTCACGTCGACGAAGACGCCGACGATTTCGGTGGCCTCGCCGTCGGCGTCGCGGATGACCGCCGTCGAGAGGCGAAATTCCCGGAGGTCGCCGTTCGAGCGCCGTCGCTCGACCGAAACGTCCGAGAGACCGTCTTCGGCGATGGTCCGCCGGATAATCTCCTCGCTGCTCTCGCTGTTCTCGCCCGCGCTGTAGGGGAGCGGTTCGCCGAGCACGTCGTCGCGTTCCCAGCCGAACGCTTCCGAGGCGGCGTCGTTCCATCTCGTCACGCGTCCGTCGGGCGTAACCGCGATAATCGGGACTGGTGACGCGGCAACCACCGTTCGAAGCTGTTCCAGCGACGACCGAACCGACGCCTGTTGGCGCTCGATTCGTCGGTCCTTTCGGGAGACGAGAAACCAGACGAACGCCGTGGAGACGGCGACGAACGCCAGTCCTTTCACCAGTTCAGCTTCGGATGCGCGCGGCGCGCCCAACGCGACCGACAGGAGTAACTCGCCGCCGAGGATGCCTGCGACCCCGAAACCGAGGTACGCCAGCGCGATGGCGCGGGCGTCGAGACCGTCGAGCGGCGAGTCGTTCATCGTTCGAACGGAGCGCGACCGGAGATATAAACGTGATGCGGCGAACCGCGGTCGATAACGGTGACACCACCCATCGAAAGCCGATTCGGAAGCGCAACCGACATTGGCACCGGGCCGCTAGGGGAGCCAATCACCGTCTCGCGGGAGACGCGCGGCGGCACACCCACGGGCCGCCGAGGTTCGAGATACCATGAAACGACGAGACGCCATCAAGACGCTCGGAATCGGCACTCTCGCGGCTACCGCGGGGTGTCTCGGCGGGTTCGAACGACAGTCGGCGTGGCGCGACCCGCCGCTGGTCGAAGACCGGCCGGCGGCGGTCTATCTGCCCGCCATCACCGAGGGGATGATGATGTACGGCAAGACGACCGCCGGACCGTACGGCGTCGCGCTCACCTACTCGTACCCGCATCGATTCTGGACCGCCGCCAGTTCGGAGCTCCAGAAAACCGTCGTCGAGGCCGACGACTCGATTCACCTCATGGCGTCGCTGTGGGACGCCGAGACGGGGACCGTCCTCCCGCTGGACGCCGGCGTCTCCATCGAGATTCTCCGCGACGGCGACCTCGTGAGCGAGGAGGTCGCCTACCCGATGCTCTCCCAGCAGATGGGGATGCACTACGGGGCGAACTACGTCCTCGACGGCGAAGGCGACTACGAGGCCCGCGTCCGAATCGGCGGCACCTCGCTCTCCCGAACCGGCTCGTTCGCCGGGCGGTTCGAGTCGGCCGAGACGGCGACCTTCGAGTTCGCGTTCGAGACCGACGACCTCTACGACGTGGAGCTGCGACGCCTCGGCGACGAGGCCGGCTCGCGCGGCGCGATTCCGGCGATGGAGATGATGGGCGTCCCGACCGGCAAAGCCCCCGCCGTCGACGACCTGCCCGGTCGTCACCTCGGGCGACAGACGAGCGCCGACGCCCTGTTCGACGCCTTCGTCGTCGACGACGGCTCCCGGTTCGGCGTCGACGGCGCGTACCTCTACGTCTCGGCGCGGACGCCGCACAACGAGTTCGTCCTGCCGATGATGGGTCTCAGAGCCACGCTCGACCGCGGCGGCACCGCGGTCCTCGACGGCGCGCGACTCGCCCGGACGCTCGACCCCGACCTCAGCTACCACTACGGCGCGGGCGTCGAGGGCGTCGAACCCGGCGACGCGCTGACGCTCTCGGTGGACGTGCCCCCGCAGGTCGCGCGCCACGACGGCTACGAGACGGCGTTCATGACGTTCGAACCGATGGAGTTCGGTGGTTGAGGCGTCGCTTCGATGTTCTCGACCCTCATCCCGTGCGGACGCCCGCGATGGAAACGTTCAGAAGCCAACCCCACCGAACTTCGAGTGACTCTCGGATGACCACGGACACAGACGCGACGCGCGACCGCCACACCTGCACAGCGTGCGGCGAGGCGTATCCGACCGAGCGACTGCTGGTCCTCCACCGGGGCGCGAGACACCCCGACGCCCTCGACGCCGAGGAGGTCGAGGCGTACCGCGAGGCGTACTACGAGGAGGACGCGGAACTCAAGTCGTTCCGCATCCGGGCGCTCGGCGTCATCGTGCTGCTGTACTTCGGCTTCCTCATGCTGTTTATCGTCTTCGCATCATGACCCGACTCCGACCCATCTCCCTCAGGCGATTCGGCCTCGGTCTCCTCGTGGCGAGTCTGCTGTCGCTCCTCGCGGACCCGGCGGCCGCGAGCAACGCCGCGGTCGGTCTCGCGGGCGCGTCGCAGGACAACCTCGCGGTCCCGCGGTGGCTCTATCTCGCCACCGGCGGCGCGACCGTCGGGGCGTCCGCGCTCCTCGCCAGTTTCGTCACCGACCGGCGGTTCATCGAGCGCGTCCACCTGTGGCGGACCGGCCCCGAAACGGGCGTCTCCGACGGACTCCTGCGCGCGCTCCGGGCGGTGGGCGGCGTCCTCGGCCTCGCGCTCCTCGCGCTCGCGGTCTACCTCGGCTACACCGGGCCGCAGATTCCGACCGTCAGCTTCGCCGTTATCGTCGTTTTCGCCGGACTCCGCGCCGGCTACACGATGCTCTCGTACCTCGTCGCCGACACGTGGCGCGCGCTGAACCCGTGGCGGACCGTCGTCTCGGCGGTCCCGAACGGCTTCGTCGCCTACCCCGAGCGACTCGGCCGCTGGCCGGCGGTAGCGGGGATTCTCGCGCTCGTCTGGGTCGAGACCGCGACCGCCGTCACGACCCGGCCGTCGGTCCTCGCGACCGCGCTCGTGGTCTACTCGGTCGTCACCCTCGTCGGCGCGGTCGTCGTCGGCGCGGACGCGTGGTTCGACAAGGTAGACCCCGTCTCTGTCTTCCTGCACTTCTACGGCCGGGTCGCGCCGGTTCGCCTCGACGGCGACGGCCTCTCGTTCCGCCTGCCGGGGATGCGACTCGTCACCGACGACGACCTGACGGACCTCGGCGACGTGGCCGTCGCGGTCGTCCTCGTCTGGGAACTCACCTTCAGCGGCTTCGTCACGACCGAGCAGGGCGCGGCGGCCGTCCGGTCGCTGGTGGGCGTCGGCCTCCCGCCGCTTCTCGTCTACGGACTGCTCTACCTCGGCGGCTTCGGGGTCTTCCTCGGCCTCTACGTCCTCGCGGCGCGGGTGACCGCCAGCCGCATCGACACCTTCGAGACGCCGCTCGACCTCGCGGTCAAATTCGCACCCCCGCTTCTCGTCATCGCCGCCGGCTACCACCTCGCGCACTACTTCGGCTTCTTCGTCTCGCTGTCGCCGATGCTCGTCCACGCGCTGTCGTCGCCGCTGTCGTCGCCGGCGAACCCGGTCGTGCTCACGCTCCCCGCGTGGTTCGGCGGTCTGAACGTCGGGTTCGTCCTCCTCGGCCACCTGCTCGCGGTGTGGGTGGCGCACTCGCAGGCCTACCGGACCTTCCCCAGCAGACTGCAGGCCGTCCGGAGTCAGTTCCCCTTCGTCGCGGTGATGATTCTCTACACGATTCTCAGCCTGTGGCTCATCTCGCTGCCGACCGCGTCCCCGCCGTTCCTCTGATTAACAACTAAGCGGAGTTAATTTGTGAATTTACAATATCAAACCCCCCGTTTCTAACAGGTGGATTATTAATCCGTCACCGGCTACTGCCGAGTATGAGCGAACACGACGGACGCGACCCCGACCCCGGTACCGGTGACGAGGCGGACGCGTCCACGGACCCGCAGGAGGGCGACGAATGCGGGTGCGGCGACGCCTGTGAGGTCGAGTCCGCGTCTGCGTCGGGAGCGACCGGCGAGACGGGGACCGGCGACCCCACCGGTGAGTCCGCCGGTTCGGCCCGCGCGGAGTTCGGCGTCCCCGATATGGACTGCGCCTCCTGTGCGAGCAAGGTCGAAACGAGCGTCCGGAAACTCGACGGCGTCGGCGACATCGACCCGCGGGTGACGACCGGAAGGCTCGTCGTCGACTACGACCCCGACCGGACCACGCCGGACGACATCCGGGGAAACATCGAGGGCGCGGGCTACGCCGTCGAAGGCGGCCCCTCGACGCGCGAGGTGTCGCTTTCCGTCCCGGACATGGACTGCGCCTCCTGCGCCGGGAAGGTCGAGAACGCGCTCCGGGACGCGCCGGGCGTGCTCTCCTACGAGACGCGCCCGACGGCCGGAACCGCGGTCGTCACGCTCGCGGCCGACGCGGACCTCGATTCGGTCGTCTCGGCCGTCGAATCCGCCGGGTACGAGGTCACCGGGACCGACGGCGACGACGGCGACAACGGTCACGGCCACTCTCACGGCGGTTCCGACGCGGACCGCGAGAGCGTCTGGCGCAGTACGCGCGCGGTCAAAACGTGGGTGAGCGGCGGCTTCCTCACGGCGGGCATCGCCGCCGAGTACCTGCTCGGGCTGGAACTCGTCGTCGCGAGCGTCCTCGGCGTCTCGTTCACGGTCGCGGAGGTGCTCTACCTCCTCGGGGCCGCGGTCGGCGGGCAGGCCATCCTCCGCAACGGCTACTACTCGGCGAAGAACCGCAGTCTCGACATCGACTTCCTGATGTCGACGGCGATTCTCAGCGCCGTGGCCGCGAGCCTCATCTCCGGGCCGACGAGCCTCTACTTCGAGGCGGCGACGCTCGCGTTCCTCTTCAGCGTCTCCGAACTCCTCGAACGCTACTCGATGGACCGCACGCGCGACTCCCTCCGCGAGCTGATGGACCTCTCTCCCGACGAGGCGACGGTCCTCCGCGACGGCGTGGAGACGGTCGTTCCCGTCGAGGAACTCGAACTCGACGACGTGGTCGCCGTCAAGCCCGGCGAGAAGATTCCCGTCGACGGTACGGTCGTCGCGGGCGACAGCGCGGTCAATCAGGCCCCCATCACCGGCGAGTCCGTCCCGGTCGACAAGGCCGAGGGCGACGAGGTGTTCGCGGGCACCGTCAACGAGGCGGGCTACCTCGAAGTCCGGGTCGAGTCCGCCGCGGGCGACGACACCCTCTCGCGCATCGTCTCGATGGTCGAGGACGCCCAGTCCAACAAGACCGAACGCGAGCAGTTCGTCGAGCGCTTCTCGTCGTACTACACGCCCGTCATGGTCGTCGTCGCGGTCGCGGTCGCGGCGATACCGCCCATCGCGTTCGGCCTTGACTGGGTGACGTGGTTCGTCTACGGCATCACGATGCTCGTGCTCGCCTGCCCCTGCGCCTTCGTCATCTCGACGCCCGTCTCGGTCGTCTCGGGCATCACGTCGGCCGCGAAGAACGGCGTGCTCATCAAGGGCGGCACGCACCTCGAAGCGATGGGGTCGGTCGAGGCCGTCGCCGTGGACAAGACGGGCACGCTGACCAAGGGCGAACTCACCGTCACCGACGTGGTCCCGCTCAACGGCAACTCCGAAGAGGACGTGCTCCGGTGCGCCCGCGGCCTCGAATCCCGGAGCGAACACCCCATCGGCGAGGCCATCGTCTCCCACGCCGAGGGGACGGGCGTCGCCGGTCGCGAGGTCGACGACTTCGAGAGCGTCACCGGCAAGGGCGTCCGCGCCGACCTCGACGGCGTCCCGCACTTCGCCGGCAAGCCCGGCTTCTTCGAGGAGCTCGGCTTCGACCTCGAACACGTCCACGTCACCGGCCCCGGCGAGGAGCTTTCCGAGGACGTCCGACAGCTCTGTGACCGCCACGGCTGTCTCAACCTCGTCGAGGACACGATTCCGCGCCTCCAGTCGGAGGGCAAGACGGTCGTCGTCGTCGGGACCGAAGACGACCTCGAAGGCCTCGTCGCCGTCGCCGACGAGGTTCGCCCCGACGCCCGCGAGACGGTCGCGAAGCTCCGCGAGGCCGGCCTCTCGGTCGTCATGCTCACCGGCGACAACGAGGGGACCGCCCGCGCCATCGCCGAGCAGGTCGGCGTCGACGACTTCCGCGCGGGCCTCCTCCCGGAGGACAAGGTCGCGGCCGTCGAGGGCCTCCTCGACGAGTACGGCTCGGTCGCCATGGTCGGCGACGGCATCAACGACGCCCCCGCGCTCGCCACGGCCACCGTCGGCGTCGCCATGGGCGCGGCCGGCACCGACACCGCCCTCGAAACGGCCGACATCGCCCTCATGGCCGACGACCTCTCGAAGCTCCCGTACCTCTACGAACTCTCCCACCGGGCGAACAACGTCATCCGGCAGAACATCTGGGCGTCGCTCGCCATCAAGGCCGTCCTCGCGGTCGGCGTCCCCTTCGGCTACGTCTCGGTCGCACTCGCGGTGCTCGCGGGCGACGCCGGGATGACCATGGGCGTGACGGGCAACGCGATGCGACTCGCCCGGATTCGCCCGGACGAGTGAGGCGCGCGGGGCTCGTCGCCCTCCATTCCCCGATTTTCGCTCTCTCGTCGCCCGATTCGCGTATCCGTGCCACTTAGTGGCGTGACACCATCAACGCGTCCGCAGTTCTTGCCACATGAGAATCGGCTGGCTCGGTTTTCCCGACGCCGCGCGTCAGAGATTGGCATGGAAGACGACGAGCGGACGCCACGCCGAGACGCGAGCGAGCGAGCGACGCGCGGTCGAGACGCCAATAGTGATGCCGACCATACCGGCGACACTGCTGACGCCGGCGAGTGCGCCCGCACCCGGAGACGGTTCATCTGGCTCACCGGGACCGCCGCGATGGCGGGGTTGGCGGGCTGTTCGGGCGGCGGTGGCGGCGCGACCGAGACGACGACCGCGACCACGACGCAGTCGTCGGGTTCGACCGGGGGCGTCCCCGAGGCGTACGCGACCGCCACGTCGCTCGACGGCACCCAGCGCAACCCCGACAGCCTCTCGTCGCAGGAGGCCGTCTCGTATCAAGAGGAGCCGAGCGAGGGCAGGCAGTGTTCGACCTGCCGGTACTACATCGAGGACAAAAACGGGGACGGCGCGGGCGCGTGCGCCATCGTCGCGGGCGAGATTTCGCCCGAGGGCTACTGCGTCTCCTACGTCGAGTACGAGGGGTAGCGCGTCCGACTCTCCGCGGCGGTCAGGACTCCTCGTCCGTCGGCCCGACGGCGCTCTGAATCCGACAGCGGATGGACTCTTCGACGCCGTCGCGCTCGACCGGAACCACCCACTTCTCGCCGCAGCCGAGGACGGTCACCATCTCGCCGTCCTGTCGGTGTTTCACCGAGACGAACACCTCGCCGCGCTCGGGGTCGTAGTCCACGAGCTCGACGAGCACGTCCTCGCCGGCGATGAGGAGGTTCTTCGCGCCGTCCAACTCGGTGATGTACGACTCGGTGTGCCCGGTCGGGTCGGTGACGAACAGTTCGACCACCGGCACGTCCTCGCCGTCGGGGTAGCTCGCCTCGACTTCGATTGCCCCGTCTTCGAGCCGGATACCGTGTATCTCGACCAGCGACGCCGCGACGCCGAAGCTGTCAGCGACCTGCTGACGGAGGTCCCCCAACGGGATTCGAACCGACTCTCGAATCGTTCCCATGCCCGCCCCTACGAACGGGGGGTGTATGAGCGTGTCCGCTAGTCGTCGCCCCAGAGGGCGTCGGCGAGGCGCGACCCTGACGGGACGGCCTCGCGGAAGGCCACCGAATCGAACGCGAGCGGCCCGTTGAGGGACAGAAAGCCGAGTTCGCCCTCGGGCGCGCGGTCGAGGTTGGTCAGAAAGGCCACTTTGCGGGCGGCCTCGACGCCCTCGACGGTCGCGTCGGGGTCGACCGACTCGTACAGGGCGGCGTGTTCGCGGACGTGCTCGACGCAGCGTTTCGTCGGCGCGAACAGCAACAGCGCGTGGACGCCCGGCCCCTCGCGGCCGAGTTTCGTCCGGATGGCGTGTTCGTCGTCCTTGTAGAAGTAGCGCTCCATGCGGCGGTACTGGCGGAGTATCTCGTTCGCGCCGGTGGCGTGGCGGACGGCGGCGTCGGCCTTGAGTTCGATGAGGTAGTCCACCGGTTCGGGCGTCCGCACCCTGACGTACACGTCGGCGACGCCGCGGTTCCCGTAGTGGTCGTACGGCTCTTCGAGGTGAATCTCCACGTCGTCGAAGGCCGCCCGGAAGTGCTCGACCACCCGCGTCGCCAACTCGTCCTCGCGCATCTGTCGGTCGAGTCGAGGCGACGGTCGGGGAAATGTCCCGCGGTTCGGCCGGCGGCGACCCGGTGCATCGGAAAACACATACCGCCGGCGTTCGGTTGGGAAACCGACACATGTCCCTGCCGACTCGCAGACAGGTCCTCCACGCTGGCGGCGCGTCTCTCGTCGCCGCGCTCGCCGGCTGTTCCGGCGAGGCGTCCAGTTCTAGTTCGGACGTGCCGTCCGGTCCCTCCCCGGACGAACTCGTCACCGACTACGACCAGCTCCAACTCCGCAACCACGCCGAGAGCGCGATTTTCCGGAACGCCGCCCGCGACGACGAGGACGCGGAGTCGTCGTACTTCGGCGACTTCCTCGTCAGCACCGACGAGGAACTCGCTGACGTCGAGTTCGCGGCCGAACCCGACGGCGTCGACGAGGCCCGCGCGTTCATCGACCAGACGGACTTCGACGAACAGACGCTCGTCATCACCCAGCACCGGACGGACGCCTGTCACCGCGTGAAACTGCTGTACGTCACGCACCCGCCGGACAGCGTCGTCCATCTCGACTTCTGTCGCTCGCTGCGCGCCGCGTCGGTCGAGTGCTCCGTGGACGACCGCCACGTCGTCGCCTCGCTGGTGCGACTGCCCTACTCCTCGGAAGGCGAGTCGAGTTGGGGACGCGGCGGCGGAAGCCATTGTCGCCTCCCGCCGTCGCTCCGAACCGAGACGGAGGACGCCTGAGATGCCCCGAACGCGACGCGACGTGCTCGCCTCGCTCGCCGGGGTCGGCGTCGCCGGACTCGCGGGCTGTACCGCGCTCGATTCCGGTTCCAGCTCAGACGCGCCGTCGCTCGACCCGGCGGCGCTCCGGGAGGTCATGGAACTCGGGTCGCCGGCGTTTCCGGCCCGCGTCCCGGCCCCGATTTCCGAGTCGTTCCTCGAACGGGGCCGCGCTCGCGCCCGCGAACTCCTCGATTCCGTCCCCGAGACGATGTCTCCCGAGGAGGTGCCGAACGAGGCGGTCCGGGAAATCTACGCCGAGGCGTACGCGGACGCCGCCGGGGACCTCGACCCCTCGGACGCCGACGAGTCGCCCTTCGAGGCGCTTCGGGGACTGCGCTACGTTCGCGGGGCCGCGGCGATGGCGAAGGGGACCTACGACGCCGCCGTCGGCGACCTCACCGAGTCGGACGTGCGTGACGAGGCCGAGGAGGTCCGCGCCGACATCGAGTCGTTCCGGCTCGGCACGCGCTACCTCGGCGACGAACCCGACCGGGCGGTCGTCGTGTACGAGGCCGTCGAGAACCTCGTCGCGGCCGCGGTCCGGTATCTCGACAACGCCGGCGAGTACGGCCGCTACGCCGACAGTGCCCCGCGAGTCGGTGAACTCCTCGACGCAGTGGAGTCCGCGCGGGCCTCGCTCGACGGCGCGCGCCACGTCCGTGACCGCTACTTGGCGTCGATTGCCGACCCGATAGAGTTCACCGACGCGTTCGAGTCGACCGCGTCCTCGCTCGCCGGAATCACCGAGGACCGCCGGGCCGAGTACCCCCAGGAGGGGCTCGAATCCGTCGTCACGGCCGAGGGGTTCGACACCGAGAAACTCGAATCCATGCCGGCCAAAGACCTGCTGGTGGAGACGTTCGTCGAAGTCGAACGCGGGCTTCAGGACGCCCGTGAGGGCCTCCGAAGCGGGCGGTTCGCCACCGCCCTCGTGGGTGTCCACACCGCCGAGACGCACCGCCGCGCGTTCGAGGAGGCCGTCACGGCGGTCAAGCGAGGCCGGTACGACTCCGTCGAGTCCGCGGCCGCGGTCAGGGACGCGAAACTCGGCGCGCTCGAAGCCCTCGAAGCCGCCCGCTCGGACGGGTCGAACCCGCACCTGACGCGTCGCGCGCTGGTCGATATCGCCTACCAGATCGGCCGCGGAGACGGCTACTTCCGCGACGACTACTACGAGGACGGCGACCCTCGGGCCGCGCGAAACGCGCTCGCGCAGTACGCGACCACCGAGTTCGCCGCGCGCGAGACGCCGGGTGCGAGCGCGTGGGTGCTCGGGACGCTCGCGGCCGAGCGCGGCGGCGTCGACCGCTGACGGGCCGTTTCCTTCGTTTTGGGCGCTTCCCGCGAACTGTTTGGATGGTATGCTACCGGCCTGACTGCCGCGTCTCTGCATCGACTCTCGGAAACTCTCGGGACGACCGCTTCGATAACTCGTGGACGGTGAGTCATGAGGTCGCCCACAAGTGGCTCATGCAATCCGCGCACTACCATCGCGCTCGATGGACGAACACCGGGTGAGGTGCTCCTTAGATAGCACCTCCTCGCCTCGGTGAAACGCGGGAGATTGGCAAGTTTGGGTGTCCTCCGTCGCAACGCCACCCAATCAGATAATAAGGTTTAATATTTGATGACGGTTTAATTGTTATATGGCCGTCGTTAGCGTCTCGATGCCGGAGGAACTACTCGAACGAATCGACCAGTTTTCCGAGGACCACGGGTATACTGGTCGGAGCGAAGTGCTCCGGGAGGCGAGTCGGAACCTCCTCGGTGAGTTCGAGGACAAGAAACTCGAAGACCGCGAACTGATGGGCGTCGTAACCGTCGTCTTCGATTACGAGACGACGAGCGTCGAAGAGAAGATGATGCGACTCCGCCACGAGTACGAGGACATCGTTGCGTCGAACTTCCACAGCCACGTCGGCGGGCACCACTGTATGGAACTGTTCGTTCTCGAGGGGTCGCTCGAAGACATCTCGACATTCGTCGGAAAAATCAGAGCGACGAAAGACACGCTCACGATCGATTATTCGGTGCTTCCGGTCGACGACTTCGGTCCGCTCGCGGATATGAGCTGAATTCGTTGTCCCACGTTCGGACCCCACGCTGCCGCCTCACCCGGACAGATTGGTCGTAGCGCTGGGGTAGTCTGTTATCGGAACTCTCTCTATTAGTGGACCGCTGTAGCGGACGCTGAACGAGTAGATGCTCTGTTCGACCGGCGAGAGGCGTCGCCGTCGGTGTATCGTTCGGCCGTGTCACTCCCCACTTAATAATAGCCAATACTAAAATCACAGAAGTTATTATATTTTAGGCCAGAGTTAGCAACATAATGGTCGAACTCACGCGACGAAGACTGCTACAGGGAGCGGGCGCAAGCGCGGTCGCTGGGACGGGAGTCGCCGGCTGTCTCGGTCGGGGTGGTGGCGACTCACTCGATTCTCTGACTGTCGCGTACGTCCCGATTTACCCGAACATGCAACACTACGTAATGGAACAGGAGAGCTACTACGATGAAATCCCGGCGGACGTCACCATTGAGCGGTTCAGCTCCGGGCCGAGCGTCGTCAAGGCGTTCGCCAGCGGGGACGTCGACGTTGCGCTCTTCGGAATCACGCCGGCGATGGTCCTCGCCGACAAGGGAACCGACGCCGGGGTTCTCGCCGCGAACTCGCGAAACGGGTTCAAAATTCTCGGAACTTCCGACCTCGTCGACCGCTACGAACGAGAGGGGAACGCCGCGTTCGAGAGCTTCGAACAGGAACGCGGCCGCAAGGTGAGATTCGGGGCTCCGCCGGACGGGAGCGTTCCGGACATCGTGCTTCGGTACTGGATTCAGGAGGACCTCGACCTCGGCGAGATGGACGACGTCATCAACAAGTCGAAAGTCCCGCCGGCGAAGGCGGTCCAGACCATCCGGTCGGGCGACATCGACGCGACGATTATCCAAGAGCCGTTCGCGACGATTATCGGCCGCGAAGACGGCTTCGACGAACTTGCCTGGTCCGGAGACATCTTGGAGAACCACCCGGTCACGGTGCTGTTCGCCAACCAGCGCGTCATCGACGACAGCGACGTCTCGCAGGCGCTGGTCGAACAGCACGTCGCAGCGACCGAGTTCACGGCCGGGTCGCCCGACGCCGCTGCCGCCGATGCCGCGTCGGTCATCGGGTCCGGTGTGAGCGAGGACCTCGCGAAGGCCGCGATGGATTCGCGGGCGTCTGATTTCCTCTCGGACCCGCACGCGGTTACCGAGCAAGCCGCCACGATGGGCGAGTTCGTCGCCGACGTCGGCAACATCGAGGAGCCGGTCGCGACCGATGACCTGTTCGCAGTCGACGCCTACGACGCTATCCAGCAATGAGCACCCGCACGACCGGTACTAAGCTGGTGACCGCCGCTGTTGGCGAGGGTGACCTCAAGCGGTATCTACGGGGCTTCGGCGGGTTGCTCGCGTTTCTCCTCGTCTGGTGGGTCGGCGCGGTAACGACCCAGCCGTCGTATCTCGTCCCGGGGCCGCTCGAATCGGTCCGCGCCTTCGTCACCCTGTTCACGACCTCGACCGCAATCGCGGTTCCCCTGGTCGGCTCGGAGCTGGTGTTACCGACGGGGCTCGCGCACCTCGCGGAGACGCTGTTCCACTACGTTCCCGGCCTGCTTCTCGGTGCCGGCTGCGGAATCGGGCTCGGACTGACGATGGGTTGGAACAGCGCGCTCGACGACTGGCTGCGGCCGCTCGTTCGAGTGCTGCGGCCTATCCCCCCTCTGGCGTGGGTCGTCTTCGCCATCGTCTGGTTCGGCATCCACCACACCGGGGCGGCGTTCATCGTCTTCGTCGGCGCGTTCTGGATTAACTTCTACGGGGCGTACGGTGGCGTTGAGGGTGTCTCGGGCGAGCTGACCGATGCCGCGTCGACGCTCGGCGTGGAACGGGACCTCTCGATGCTGAAACTCGTTGCACTCCCGAGCGCGGCTCCCCAGGTGTTGACGGGGTTCCGGACGAGCATCGGACGCTGCTGGATGATCGTCGTGGGCGCTGAGTTGTTCGGCGCGCCCGGTGTCGGCTACGAGATTATCAACGCCTCGAACAACCTCGCGATGGCGACCAGCGTCGCCTACATGTTCCTGATCAGTCTGGCGTTCCTCTGTATGGACGTCGGATTTCGCCTCGTCGAACGGAGGGTGCTCGCGTGGCGATGAGCAAGCTCCCAGCCGCCGACCGAGAGCCCGAGGAAAAGATCAGTATCCGGGGCGTTAGCAAGACGTACGAGTCGACGAACGCGCTCGATGACGTCTCGTTCTCGGTATCGGAAGGCGAGTTCTGCTGTGTCGTCGGGCCGTCCGGCTGTGGAAAGACGACCCTGCTGCGGGCCATCGCCGGCCTTGACGATGTGGATAGCGGCTCGATTCTGGTCGACGGTGACCCGGTTACCGAACCGAGTCTCGACCGCGGCATGGTGTTTCAGGAGTACGCCCTGTTCCCGTGGCGAACCGTCCGCGGGAACATCCGGTTCGGCCTCGACCGCCCCGCCTGCGAATGCGCGGACTGCGAAGCGCGGGTCCGCGAGCTGGTCGGCCTCGTCGGGCTCGAGGGCTTCGAGGACGCCTACCCCAAGGAGCTGTCCGGCGGGATGAAACAGCGCGTCGGCATCGCTCGTGCCCTCGCTGTCGACCCGGAGATACTGCTGATGGACGAACCGTTCGGGAGTGTCGACGCGCGGACGCGCGACCGCCTACACGCTGAACTGCTCGATATCTGGGCACAGACCGAACAGACTGTCGTGTTCGTCACCCACGACATCGACGAGGCGGTGACACTGGCCGACCGCGTCGTCGTGATGGACGCTGACCCGGGAACCGTCAAATCGGCCATCCCTATCGATTTAGAACGCCCGCGTCAACGGACGGCCCACGAGTTCGTCGAGTACGTCGCGGAAATCAGAGACGAACTCGGCAGTCCGGTAGACAGCAGCCACGAATAGCTCGGTGGTTGCTGCTGCGTCGTTAAACGTCGGTGGGTTTCCCGTCGCGTGCTGTCGATGCGTGCGTTCCCCCCGTCGCTATTCGACGAGTTCGAACGGCGCGGCGAGTGCGATGCCCGCGCCGTGTTCGGAGAACCCCCAGTAGACGAATCGGTACGTGGCTGGAGTGTGTGTCGTACATCGTTGGAACGGGCCTGAAAATTCGTTCGCGCGGAGTCGCATTTCCCACCGGAGTTCTTCACCGGGGTCCAGTACCCGCTGAGACGGCGACCACTCGTGTCCTTCGGGCACGCCGATGGAGTTCCGCCACGTGCCGTTAGACCCTAATCGCTGAATCATGTATCGCGGTTTGCCCAGCGTGGTGAGTGGGTCGCTGGACTCGTTTGTGAGTTTCGCAACCAGTTTCCCGCCAGTCGGAATCGACTGCGGTACCGTCAACGATGCATACCGAAGATAGTTCACTATCGACCGCTTCGCGAACGCGTCTCCGACGTCACGATACCCCGACGTGCAGACCTGCTGTTCGCTTCCCGTAACGGCATCAAGGCACCCGGCGAGGACGACTGTTCCGGCTGAACCGCCGAGTGCGAGAAACCGTCGACGCGAGAGTGGAGGGCTCATGACAGAATCATCCACACTCTATCGTGTATATTTCTTGTCATCATTCTCGCAGTGGGTCAGCCGTTAGACCCGCAGTTACAGTGCGTGAGGAACTCCCAAACCGACCAAAGCGTCGAGTCCTTGATAACCCAGGATTCCGCGAGGTAGTGGTGTCGTCCGCAGGTCCTCTCAGACAACACCTGACAAGAACTCGATATTAATATCTTTCACCACACCCACTAACTCTATTATACTCGAATAGAGATTTAACACATGACAATTGTAAGCACCTCGATGGCCGAGCGACTCCGTGACGACCTCGATGCGTTCGCGGAAGAACACGGCTACAGCGGCCGGAGTGAGGTCATTCGTGAAGCGTGCCAGTCGCTCCTTGCGGAGTACGAACGGACTGACCACGAGGGTCAAGAGGTCTTAGCGACGGTAACCGCCGTCTTTGGGTACGATAAACCGAAGATAGAGGGCCGAATGATGGAAATCCGCCACACGTTCGAAGCGTCGATTCGGTCGAACTCGCACAACTGCCTCGGCGACAACGCGGGCTGCGTTGAGACGTTCGTCGTCGAAGCCGCTTACGACGATGTCTTGCGGTTCATTGCGACTGTCCGGGGGGCGGACGAGTCAGTCTCCGTCGAATACACCCTCGTCCCCGTCGACGTGATGAGTGCCGAAGTCAGTGACTCGGACTCGTTTTGACTTGAGAGAGCCGGGCTCCCTCTTCGAGCTTGCGTAAGCACTAGTCGTTGGCGGGTCGACAAAGCTAGTCCGAGATGCTAATAAAACAATCTCCGATAGCTATGATTATTATTCTATGAACTCCAGTACAACATCTTTATTATTAAGTACTATCAGATTAGCAAGTGCGCTATGGCACACATTCACCTTGGAGAAGGTTCGTTCCCGCTGTGGGCACTGGTTCTGTGGACATTCATCGGTGCTGGGCTAATCAGCACCATCGTTTACCGAATCCGGAACGGCGGTATCAAGACGCATCAGATCGCGCTCGCGGGTATCGGTGCGGCCGCGAGTTTCGCGGTCTTCCAGCTGAATATCCCCGTGTGGGGCGGCATCCACATGAATCTCACCGGACTGGTGGGAATCCTCGCCGGCCCACTACTCGGGGGACTCATCGCGCTGGTCGTGAACATTTTCTCGGCGGCGCTCGGGCACGGTGCGGTCGGCTTGCTCGGGGCGAACACGCTCGTCAACGCCACTGAGGCTATCGTCGCCTACTACGCGTTCAAGGCACTGATAGGAATGGACTGGGACGTCTTCCCCGCCAGCGCCAGTGCCGCGACGCTCGGCCTGTCGGCAGGGGCGGTTCTGATGGGCGTGATTATCGTCATCAGCGGCGTGAACGGAAGTGCGCTCCCCCGTGGCGACCTGACAATCGCCGTCGCCGGCCTCGTCGGACTCAACCTCGGCGTCGCTGTCATCGAAGGCATCCTGACGGGCTTCATCGTCCAGTTCCTCGCGTCGGTCCGCCCGGACCTCGTCGGCCTCACCGACCAAGAGGCCCGTGAGGAGTCCACCGGGGTGACCGCGTGATGCAGCGCTGGCAACAGTACGGCGGTCTCCTCGGTCTGCTCGCGGTCTGTTTCGCGGCCGGGCTCTGGGGCTTCACCTCGACCGGCGGCGCGCTCCCGTGGGCTAAACGGTCCGCGAAGGCACTCCAACGCGGGGTGCAGGACGGCGGCGGCGCGCTCGTCGACCTCGGCCGTGGTATCGTCGTCGCTGGGCCGATTCGAAAGGGCGGGATGATGCTTGAATTCGGGGGAGCCGTCGCCCTACTGGTCGTCCTCGGTATCGGCCTGTACGTCTACGTCGACCGCTACGGGGGCTTCGACGGAGAGGGACGATCAGCCCGGTAAACCGTGACGTCGCTCTCGAACCACGTTCCCGATCCCCGGCTCATCACGGCGGTCGCCGAGCGGCGAGACGGACCGCTGCACCGCGTCAACCCGTGGACGAAAATCGGTCTCGTCGGCGCGCTCGTCCTCGCGGTCACGGTGTTCGACCGACTCGTGTTCCTCGCTGGACTGTACGCTGTGGTGCTCGCAGTCTACGGGCTGGCGGGGCTTCCGTACCGCCGCTTGGCCGGCTGGTACACGCTCCCGCTCCTGTTTATCGTCTCGGTCGCCGGACCGTTGGCGTTCCTCGAACCGGGTGCGCCGATTGGTGGTGTGGTCTCGACACCATTCGGTGAACTCTCGGTCACGTGGCCGGGCCTCGTGCTCCTCGCGGAACTCAGCTGCCGGTCATTCACGGTCGTTACATTCACGCTGACGGCGTCGATGACGACGAAGTACACCGCCGTCGCGTACATGCTCGGCCGCTTGCTCCCCCGACCGGTCGACCAGGTCGCGCTCCTCACCTATCGGTTCACTTTCGTCATGGTCGAGACGCTGGAAGACCTGGTGAAAGCCGTGCTCTCGCGGGGGGCGAACCTCTCGGAGTTCTGGTCGAACAGACGACTGTACGCGAGAATCCTCGGGATGACGATGCTGTCGGCCATCGAGCGGTCCGAACGGCTCGTCAAATCGATGGAAGCCCGCGGCTACGACGGCGACATCACGCTGTACGGCGACGTCTCGCGGCCACCCCCTCGCGAGCTGCTCGTCGTGGTCGGCTCGTACGCGATTGTCGTCGGATACGCAGCTGTATCGGTTTCCGGGGTGGGGCTGTGACCCACGCTGAGACGCCGCTCGTCGACCTCCGATGTGAGACCCACACGTATCCGGACGGAACGGTCGGGATGCACGACGTCGAGTTCAGCGTCTTCCCCGACGAGGTCGTCGCGCTCGTCGGCGGCAACGGCGCGGGGAAATCGACGCTCCTCGAACACCTGAACGCCACGCTCGTCCCCGACGACGGCGAGCTGGTCGTCGGCGGCACACCAATCAGCGAAGACAACAAGGCGCGCGCGCGGAGGGAAGTCGGCTTCGTCTTCCAGGACGCCGATACACAACTCGTCGCACCCACGGTCCTCGATGACGTGATGTTCGGCCTCCAAAACTACGGCGTCCCCGTTGACGAAGCGAGAGAGCACGCTCGCGAGGCGCTCACAACGGTCGATGCGGGCCACCTCGAAGACCGCATTCCGCACTACTTGAGCGGCGGCGAGAAACGCCTCGTCGGTCTCGCCGGCGTGCTCGTCCTCGAACCGAGCGTAGTCGTGCTGGACGAACCGCTCGCGGGCTTAGACCCGGAGCGGTCGCGACTGGTCGCCGAGCGGATACAGAAGATTCACCAAGACGGCATCAGCGTCGTCCTCTCGACGCACGACCTCGACTTTGCCGCCGAGGTCGCCGACCGCGTCTGTGTGATGGCCGACGGCAACGTCGTCGGGGGCGGGACGCCTCGCGAGGTGTTCTACGACGACGCGCTGTTGGACGAAGCGAACCTCCACCCGCCGAGCGCCGTTCGCGTGGCGCGCGATGCGGGACTGGCGGCGGCGCAGCCAGTAACGGAAGCGGAGCTCGTGTCGCTTCTGACGGGAGCTGCTGACCAGCACTCCGTACAGACCCCCTCGACTGGCGGCGGCGGACGCGACTAGCGACCTTCGCCGGTTTCCGCCAGTATCTTGGCTCACGTCCTCGGGGAGAAAAATCATAATATAATCCATTTAGATACTAGCAATTCATAGTAAAAGAGATTAAAATAATATCAAATGCGAACAAGCTTCAACATCCCCGACGACCTCCTCTCCGAGTTCGACGAAACTTGGCAGGCGGAGGGGTTGGATTCGCGTTCGCGCGGCGTCCACGAAGCCATGCAGGAGTACATCGAGGGTCACACAACGTTGGAGGATATCGAAGGCGACGTCGTCGTTATCATTGCCTTCGATTACGAACACAACGCGGTCATCGAAGATATCCACAACGAGCAACATCAGTTTCAGGACGTCATCACGGCCACGAACCACATTCACGAAGGGGAGTGGTGTCTCGAGACGCTCTTCTGCGGCGGACCGGCCTCGCGCGTCCGGAACCTCACCTATCGCTTGCGAAATTTCGATGCGGTGAGTCGAGTCAAACTGATGCTCCTCGCTGAGCACTAAACTGTACTCACGACTCGATGTGCTGATCGACACGTCCCTCCTCGAACGTAATAATCGCGTAATCCACGGCCCGGACATCCGGAACTGCCCGAACGCGGTTGACGAATCCAGATAGCGTCTCCGCGGTGCCTTCGAGAACGTACAGTTCCATACAGTACCGGTCCCGGACGTGTGCGTGGGTGGTCGCGGAGACGATACCGTCGTACTCGTGGCGTACCCCAGTCAGGCGCTGTTGGACCGCATGCTGACAGTATTCGAAGACTACCGTTACTGTACAGGTGTGGGTCTGCCCATCGGCGGCTCGCCCCTGAAACTCTTCGAGCAGCGCGCGTGCGCCTTCGCGGACGACCTCGCTTCGGCCACTGTACCCATGTTCGTCGGCGAACTCGTCGATGCGTTCGAGCAACGCTTCGGGCATCGAGATGCTAACGACGCTCATGTACTAAATAAGTCCTCTACGTTATTATATTCTATTATGTGTATGCTGTTAAAACATAATAATTAGTATTTTAGTCTAGCAAATTCATAACCAAGGTATGCTGTTCAGCAATGACCCGACACCGGTGACAATTCTCAGCGGTAGCCTCGGCGCCGGCAAGACGACGACGCTCAACCACATCCTCAGCAGCGAGCGAGAACTGAACGCTGCTGTCGTCGTCAACGACATGGGTGAGGTGAACGTCGACGCCGACCTCGTTGAACGCGAGTCGGAACTCACGCAGAACGACGAGGAGATCATCGAGCTGTCGAACGGCTGTATCTGCTGCCGTCTCCGCGGTGATATGCTCGACGAGGTAGGGCGGTTGGCGGAGGAGCGTGACTTCGATTACCTCCTCGTGGAATCGTCCGGCATCAGTGAGCCGATTCCAGTCGCCCAGACGTTCGCCCGCGGGTTCGAAGACGCGGAGTTCGACCCCACGGGAGTCTACGAACTCGATACGATGGTGAGCGTCGTCGACGCCCACAGCTTCTGGCGGGGCTTCAATTCGGGACAGGCGCTCACGGACGACACTATCGAGCCGGAGGACAACCGCGTTCCCGAGGAAGCGCTCATGGACCAAATCGAGTTCTGTGACGTGCTTCTCCTGAACAAGTGCGACCTCGTACCCGAAGACGAACTGGAGGAGATGGAGGCCGTTCTGAAAACTCTCCAGCCGCGGGCGAAGCTCATCCGAACGGAACACGGCGCCGTCGCTCCCGAGGAAATCTTGGACACGGGGCGGTTCGACTTCGACCGCGCCAGCCAGTCCGCCGGGTGGAAGCGCGAACTACAGGAAGGGCACCATCACGATGCCGCCGCCGAAGAACACGGCGTTACCTCGTTCGTCTTCGACGCGGACCGACCGTTCCACCCCGAGCGAATCGCTCAGCTCTACGCCGACCTCCCCGACGGGCTCATCCGCGCGAAGGGCTTTTTCTGGTCGGCGGGTCGCGAAGACGTTGCCATGGGACTCGATAAGGCGGGCCAGTCTGTCCGTGCCGGCCCGAAGGAACGTGGATCGCCACGCTCCCGAAGGCCCAACAGCAGCGGTACTTCGCCGCTCGTCCGGGTATCAAGGCGGACTGGGACGACAGGTGGGGCGATCGCGGGGTCCAACTCGTGTTCATCGGTCGAGAGTTCGATCGGGAATCGCTGGTCGAACGGCTGAGCGACTGTCTCCTCACGGACGCCGAAATGGACGAGGACTGGGGTACGTACCCGGACCCGTTCGGGTCTGACGAGCAGCGCGAACTGGCGTTGGCCGACGACTGATGAGCTTCGACGACCAACCCCCAGTCACGATTCTGAGCGGCGGGCTCGGCGCTGGGAAGACGACCCTGCTCAACCACCTCCTCACCGTGGGTGGTGAGGCGTACGACATCGCTGTCCTCGTCAACGACGTCGGCGAGGTGAACGTCGACGCCGACCTCATCGAGAGTGGCACCGACCTCTCGATGGACGACGGCGGCGTCACAGAGCTGTCGAACGGGTGCATCTGCTGTGGGCTCCAAAACGAACTGGACCAAGAGCTCCGCCGTCTCGCCTTCGATGAGGAGTTCGATTATCTGGTTATCGAAGCCTCGGGCATCAGCGACCCCGTCCCGATCGCACAGCGATTCGTCTCTCCCGCACGGGCCGCTGCGCTGTACGATCTCGATACGACCGTTACCGTTGTCGACGTCCACCAGTTCCACCAGGCGTTCGTCCTCGACAATCCGCTCAAACCGAGTGATGACGACACTCGGCCACTCTCTGACCTGCTCGCTGAGCAGGTCGAGTTCTGCGACGTTCTCGTCCTCAACAAGTGCGACCTCGTCTCTGACGAGGAGCGCGAGGCGGTCGAACGCGTCATCCGAACACTCCACCCCGGAGTCGACATCGTCCGGACGACCGAAAGCGCTGTTGACCCGGATCGAATCCTCGGAACCGGGAAGTTCGACAAGGACGAGGCGAGCAACGCCGCCCGGTGGAAACAGGTCATCAACCACGACCACGACACGGATTCGGACCTGCACGAGCACGGCCACGACGACCACGAGGATCACGGCCACGACGATCACGATCACCTCCACCCGCCCGAGGAGTTCGGCGTTGATTCGTTCGTGTACGAGCGTCACCGGCCGTTTCATCCCAAGCGATTCCACGAGTGGCTCCGTTCGTTCCCCGATTCCGTCGTCCGAGCGAAGGGTCATATGTGGGTCGCTGGACGCGACCGCTACGCGCTCAATCTGAGCCAGGCGGGTGTGCAGACCCACGTTGAGGTCAACGGTCGATGGGCGGCTACGCTCGCCGAACCCCAGCAGCAGTCGTATCGCGAATCCCACTCGGGGCTCTACTGGGACGACCAGTGGGGTGACCGTGAAGTGAAACTCGTCTTCATCGGGGCCGGAATGGACCGGACCGGTATGGTCGGCGAGCTCGACGACTGCCTCCTTACCGACGAGGAGATGGACGCCGACTGGAGCGACTTCGAGAACTCCTTCCCGGGCCGGAAATCGTATTCAGTGCCCCCGACTGAACAGCGACTCGTCGTCGAAGGGGAGCCATGAGCGAGACTGGTCGCGCACTCCCGCCAACCGAGGAGCGACGGACAACTGATGCAGACGGCCACGACCGCATCGATCCGCTCGGCGTCGCCGTCGTGACGGTGTCGTCGTCCCGAGGCGCTGGCGACGAAATCGACCCCTCAGACGCCAGTGGCGACGCAATCGCCGACATCCTCGTCGACGCGGGCCACGTCGTCACGTCGCGTCAGATAGTCCCCGACGACTACGCCGGGATTCGGGCGACGGTGAGTGAGTGCTTGAATCAAGAGAACGTCGACATCGTCGTGACGACCGGCGGGACGGGAGTCACCGTCGACGACGTCACGCCGGATGCGGTGAGCGAACTCTTCGACCGCGAACTGCCAGGGTTCGGCGAAGCGTTCCGGTGGCTCTCGTGGGCGGAGGTTCGTACGCGCATCGTTTCGACCCGCGCGACCGCGGGTATCGCCCGCGACGTTCCGGTGTTCGTCCTGCCCGGAAGCGAAAACGCCGTTCGGCTCGCGACCGCTGAAATCATCTCCGAGGAAGCTTCGCACCTCGCTGGGCTCGCAACCCGGCACACGGCCAGTGAAACGGATACGTAACGCGGTGCACCCAACGAGGTCGCCGAGCGGGAGTCTCGACTAGCACGCGAAACGACGCGCGAGACTCCGATTCGGGTCACGTGGCGCACACGTCTCTGTCGGCGTTCTGTGCTTCGCCGTACGCGACTCCACTTCGACCCATAATATTAACAAAATATTCTACTTTAGCAAGAATTATTATGTCCAACCTATATATTAATACCCATGCCAGACCAACGTTCGAGACGAGAGTTGCTCCCTCGTCTCTCCTCGCGCGTGGGAGCCGAGATAGCAGCCAGTTCGCTTCCCTTCTCTGGTTCCGACCGCGCTACCAAACTCGTCCCGAGGAGCGGGTTGACGCGCGGCGGTGGACAGGTTCGCCGACCGCACACGACCGGTGGGGGCGGTTGCTCGTGAATCTCACAGCCCAAACGTGGGTCGACGTGGAGGAACCCGACGTCGATGTCTGTCTCCTTCCCGTCGGGAGCGTCGAACAGCACGGGCCGCACGCACCGCTCGGAACCGACGTATTCGTCGCGGATGCGATTGCGGAGGCTGCCGCCGGACGCGTCGAAGCGTGGAAACTACCGCCGGTACACATCGGTGTCGCCCCGTACCACCGCCACTTCCCGGGAACACTTCACCTTCCACCGGAGGTGCTTCGGGAGTACGTGTTCCATCTGCTGAAATGCATCGACGCGTGGGGCGTCGAAACTGTCCTGATAATCAACGGACACGGTGGAAACAGAGATGCGCTCAAACACGTTTGCCGACGCCTCTCGGACGAGACCGGGCTCGACGCACAGTACTGGGAGTGGATGAAAGCCGTCGAAGCGGACGTACAGCACGCCGGAGCGGTCGAGACGAGCGTACTGCAACACCTCGTTCCGGAACTCCTCGGGACGCCGCAACCGGGAGACGCCGAGAGCTGGGGCGAGTGGGTCCACGGCGCGCAGACCGCCATGTACACGGACGAATTCAGCGAGAACGGAGTCGTCGGAGACCCGACGGCTGCGACCGCCGAAGCCGGTCAGGACGTATTCGAGACGGCAGTCGGTGAACTACAGGAACTCATCGCATGGCTGGGCGATCGGAACGCGCCGGAGAACGGCCGACGGAGAGACGGAGATCACGGGACACGATGAATCTACGAAGCGGATTCAGTCGACGAGACGCACTGAAAGGAGCAACCGCAGGAGTCCTTGGGCTCGCGGGTTGCAGTGGCATCTCACAGGACGCAGCTCGGACTTCGACTTCGGAGCGGGCAGCGCAACGGAGGACGTTCCGTGTGGGGACCCCGTGGAACCCCAACTCCCTCGACCCGCTCGTCAAGGGATGGATGCTCCGAAAGCTGAACGTCATCGAACCGCTCACGATTGCGGGATATGACGCGTCGGTCAAGCCGGGGTTAGCCGCCGAGTGGACCGCGAGCGACGACAAACGCAGGTGGTCATTCACGCTCAGAGACGACGTCTCGTTCCACGACGGGACCCCGCTGACCGTCGATTCGGTCGTCACCTCGCTTCAACGGAGCTTCGAGTCGGACTCGTTGTCGAATCTCCCGGTCGAATCCGTCACCGGGGGCGGAGAGCGCGTCGTCGAAATCGAGACGAGTATCCCGTTCGCGCCGCTTCCGGCACACCTCACGCGTCCACCAACCAGCATCGTCGCCGAGAGTTCCTACGACGGCGACGGCAACGTCACCGCGCCGGTCGGGACCGGGCCGTTCCAGTTCGACTCCTGGGAACAGGGCACCCGGATCACGGCCGTCTCGAACCCCTCTTACCGCGGTCGGACGCCGGCGATCGACACGCTCGTCTACGAGAGCGTGCCGGACGACCAAACGCGGCTCCTGAAGCTCGAAAGCGGCGAGCTCGACATGGCACGTGCGATGTCGGGGTCGGCGGTTCCCCCCTTGCAGGACCGAGATGACGTGGAACCGGTTAGCTACGAAGTCCCCCGGTCTCGGTATCTCGTGTACGACACGACGTCGTCGCCCTTCGATGACCGAAACGTACGTCGCGCGGTGATGCACGCCATCGATCAGGAAAAAATCGTCAACAGCGTGCTAAACGGTCTCGGCCCGGCTGCCGTTGGCCCCTTCCCGCCGGAGGTCACCGACTGGGCGAACGCGGGCCTCGAACCCTACTCCTACGACCCGCAGAGAGCGAAGCAGTTACTCGCCGATTCAGGATGGGAGGACGAAGAAGACGTGCGAGGAAGGGACGGAGAGCGGCTGGAAATCGATCTCTGGACGTACGATGCGCGCGAACTGCCTATCGTCTCCGAAGCGGTTCAGGCGCAGCTATCGCAGGTCGGGTTCGACGTCAGCCTTCAGGTGATGGACTACGCGACTATCGAGGAGCGCGCGACTGGCGAGGCGTTCGACCTCGTGATGTGGTCGAACTCACTTCTGTGGTACCCGGACCCCGACCGGCTGACGGACTTCGTCCACTCCGAGGACGCGACGATGTTCAGCGGATATGCGAACGACCGAGTCGACGACCTGCTCGCGGAAGCGAGACAGACCACTGACACCGAAGAACGAAAGCGTCGCTACGACGAGGTGCAGTCTATCGTCCAACGCGACGTTCCAATCGGCTGGTTGACCCACCTCACGAACGTGGTCGGGATTGACGCCGACGTCACGGGGTACGAGCCGTTGCCGACGGAGACGTGCTATCACCTGGAAACCGTCGATTTCGGTGCGGACGGTGCCCGAACGACCGAGACGACGAATGCGCAGCACCGCCCACCGGACGCCCCGCTCCGGAACGGTCCGAGATCGAGAAAGTGAGTCGATACCTGCTGAAGCGGCTCGGGACGACCGTTCTGGTTCTCGTCGGCGTGTCCGTCCTCACGTTTAGCATGACTGCCCTCACGCCGGGCGACCCAGCCGTGGCCGTGCTTATCGAGCAGACGGGTCATCAGCCGTCGGCCGAGGCGGTGGCAGCGTTCCGAGCGGAACACGGTTTGAACGAGCCGTTCCCGTTCAGGTACGCCAATTGGGCGCTCGACGCATTGGGCGGCGATTTGGGACAGTCGTATAGCTCCGAACAGACGGTCGCGTCGATGCTCGTCCAACGCCTTCCTAACACGATTGAACTCGCCGCCGCATCGATGGCAATCGCCATCGCTATCGCAGTCCCTGCCGGCGTGGCGAGCGCGGTTAACCCCGGCGGTCGCGTCGACTTTGCGGCCCAGCTCGGCGCGCTTGTCGGCGTCTCTATGCCGAACTTCTGGCTCGGGTACCTACTCATCATCGTCGCGGCCCTCTGGCTCGACCTGTTCCCGGTCGCGGGCTCCGGAGGCCTCGACCATCTCGTCCTCCCGGCGGTGACGCTCGGTTCGGGCATGTCCGCGGTCATCGCTCGATTGGTCCGAACGACGATGCTGGAGGTCCTCGACGACCCCTATATCCGGACCGCCCGCTCGAAGGGGCTGCGCGAGCGAATCGTCGTCTACAAACACGCCTTGCGGAACGCACTCGTCCCGGTCGTGACCATCGCCGGCCTACAGTTCAGTTACGTTCTGAACGGGGCGGTCGTCGTCGAAGCCGTCTTCCAACGACCGGGTCTGGGAATGTTGCTCGTCGACGCGATTTTCGCACGGGATTATCCGGTGATTCAGGGGACGACTCTCCTCGTGGGCGTCATCTTCGTTCTGACCAACCTGGCGGTTGACCTGACCTACCGGTATCTCGACCCGCGAATCGGCCACAGGGGTGAGTCGGCGTGAGAGACGCCGCGAACGGCACGCGCCCCCGCCCGAGTGGCGCTCGGTGGCGGCGGTGGTACGAGGCGCTGACGACGACACGGCTCACCACGCTCGGTGCCGGTCTCGTGTTTGCTCTGTTCGCCCTTGCGGTGTTCGGTCCGGTCGTATCACCGTACGACCCGACTGCACAGGCACTCACACAGAGGCTGGAAGCCCCGTCGCTCGCGCACCCGCTCGGAACCGACCAACTCGGACGCGACGTGCTCACGCGCCTGCTCTACGGCGCGCGTCTCTCACTGGGCATCGCCATCGTCGTGACGGGCGTGCGGCTCACTCTGGGGGCGGCCGTCGGCCTCGTCGCTGGCTACGTCGGCGGCCGGGTCGACGAGGCGTTGATGCGACTCGTCGACACGCTGCTGGCGTTTCCGGGTATCGTCCTCGCACTCGTGATCGCCGGCATCCTCGGACCGAGCCTCACGAACGTGATGGTCGCGCTCGCGGTCGTCGGCTGGGCCTCTTACGCCCGCTTGGTCAGGAGTAGCGTCCTGTCGGTTCGCGAGCGGGAGTTCGTGACCGCGTCGCGGCTTCTCGGCCGCTCGCGCGCTCATGTGATCGGTCGGCACCTAGTTCCGAACGTCGTCGCCCCGGTCGTCGTGCTGGCGACGCTCGACATCGGCGGCGTCATCTTGGGAACGGCGGGCCTCTCCTTCCTCGGGCTGGGCGCGCAGCCGCCGACGCCCGAGTGGGGGACGATGCTCGCGTCGGGTCGGAACTACCTGCGGACCGCGTGGTGGCTGGTAAACGCTCCCGGCGTCCTGATCATGCTCACCGTCTTCGGGTTCAACCTCCTCGGTGACGGTCTCAGAGACGCGCTCTCGCCGACGCAATCGGCCCACATCGAGCAACTATGACGAACGAACTCCTCCGCGTCGAGGACCTGCGTACGTCCTTCGACTCAGACCGGGGTACAGTCCACGCCGTCGATGGCGTCTCCTTCAGCGTGAGCCGCGGCGAGATCGTCGGCCTTGTCGGCGAAAGCGGGAGCGGTAAGTCGGTCACCGCCCGGTCGCTCGTCCGATTGGAAGACCCGGGGCAGATCACTTCGGGACGGATCAGTTTCGACGGACAGGACCTGACCTGCGCCGACGAGGCGACGCTTCGTCGTATTCGCGGTGACGAGGTCTCCATCGTGTTCCAAGACCCTCACGAGGCGCTGAATCCGGTGTTCACCATCGGTGAACAGATCTCCGAGGCGGTTCGAATCCACGACGAGGGTCCGTCGCAGGGACTCTTCGACTTTCTGGGCGTCCCGCCGTTCCGAAACCGCGCCGCGTGGAAACGGGCCGAGGACCGCGCTGTCGAGTTGATGGAGCAGGTCGCGATTCCGAATCCGAACGGCAGCGCGGACGAATACCCCCACGAGCTTTCCGGGGGAATGCGCCAGCGCGCGATGCTCGCCGTGGCACTGGCTGGCGACCCCGACTTGCTGATCGCCGACGAGCCGACGACAGCACTGGACACGACGACGCAGGCGGGGATACTGCGACAGATACGGAGGCTCCGCGAGCAACGAGAGTTGGGCGTCCTCCTGATATCTCACGACATCGGCGTCATCGCCCAGACCTGCGACAAGGTCGTCGTCATGTACGGCGGACAGGTGATGGAATCTGGACCCGTCGACGAGGTGTTGACCGCGCCGAAACACCCCTACACGCGAGCGCTGCTTGAGTGCTCACCGCGGACTCTCGACCGTGGCGAGCGAGTCGAGACGCTCGCGGGAAGCCCGCCTGACGTTATCGGCGGTCACGACGGCTGTCCGTTCGCGGACCGCTGTGATCTCGCGACCACCGACTGCCGCAGGGGAGACATCCCGGTCACCGAACGCGCCCCCGGCCACCGCGTGGCCTGCATCGAGACGCCCATGAAATCTCGGGGAGGACCGACCGCCACCGGCGGTCGTGTGAACGGGAACAGGGTCGCTCCCGACGGCGGTGACGACGAGTGAACGCGCCCACCACGAGTAGCCGCGGGCGGCAACACGACGTGCCGGTCGTCGAACTACGGAACGTCGAAAAGGAGTTCGAGACGACTCGGTCGGTCCTCGACCGACTGCTTGACGACCCGAAGCCTGCGAAAGCTGTGTGCGGAGTCTCACTTTCGGTCCTCCGGGGAGAAACCGTGGGAATCGTCGGGGAAAGCGGCTGCGGCAAGTCGACGCTCGCGAAGCTCGTCACCGGACAGTTGACACCGAACCGTGGAACCGTCCTACTCGATGGCGACCCCGTCGGTGGCTACACGACCCGGACCGACGGGCAACTCCGTCGCGTCGGCGTCGTGTTCCAGAATGTCCGCAAAAGCTTCGACTCCAGGTGGTCGATTCAGCGGTCTCTCGCAGAGTCGTTCGGCCACGAGCAGCACTCCGACGCGACGGTCGACCACGTCGAAGACCTGTTAGCGCAGGTTCGTCTTGACCCACAGGTCGGGGAGCGGTATCCGAGCGAGCTCTCGGGCGGACAGCTCCAGCGCATCGGTATCGCCCGTGCACTCGCTCACGACCCTGACCTCGTGGTGCTCGACGAGCCTGTTTCCGGACTCGACGTAGCCACTCAGGCCGCCATTCTCGACCTGCTCGCGGACCTCCAGCGCCGACACGAGGTCGGATATCTGTTCATCTCTCACGACCTCGATGTCGTCCGGTATCTCGCCGACCGACTGGCGGTGATGTACGCCGGAGAGCTCGTCGAACGCGGGCCCGCACTGGCCGTCTTCGACCGGCCAAGCCACCCCTACACGGAAGCGCTACTGCGCGCGATTCCGAGCGACGACCCGGCCGACCCGCCGCCGGAGCCCTTACTGGGCTCTCCGCCGGTCCCGTCAAACCGACCGACCGGCTGCCCGCTTCACCCCCGCTGTTCGTACGCAGATGAGCAGTGTGAACGACATCACCCCGGGTTCGAACGGGTCCGCGATGTCCGATCGCGATGCCACTACGCCGGCGAAATCTCTGACGGTTCCCGGGCGAACGACCGCAGAAGGGGAGGGGAACGGTGACCTCACCAATCCGATTCGTGACCTCCAGCCCGTACTCTGAGAGAGAACTCTTCTGGGTTCCGGACCCGGACCGGGCGATGTTGTTTTACCACTCCGAGGACTCACAAATCTACACCGGGTACGCGGACTCAGAGGTGGACGGCTTGATCGAATGGGGGCGGCGGACGACGGGCGTCGACGAACGGAAACGGATCTACGACAGGGTTCAGGAACTCGTTCATGACGATACCTCGCTTGAGATGTTAACTTACAGCGAGACCGTCACGGGGATTCGAAACCGTATCGAGGACTTCACGCTTCATCCCACGATGTACTCTCACGGGGTGCAGAACGTACGACTTCGGTGAGAGTTGCGCGGTGGCCGTCAGCTCCTCCCGCATCTGCTCCGATAGGTTACGGGAACGGCCGGCGAAACCGCTACGCCGGTGATTAAGTCGAACAGGATCTCAGAATCGTACGGCCCTCACGGCACGTCTCCGCCGATAATGTACTGCTCGTACTCCGGCACTTCTCCCCAAAGCGTCCGCTCCATCAGGGGTTCGTGGGTGACGTTTTCGAGACCGTGCTCTCTCAGCAGCTCCGCCAACTCCTCGGGAGGACGGCCGTCGTACAGTGGAAGGTCTTCGTGAATCTGTTCGTATCCATCGAACGGACCCGAGAAGTCCCAGTGGCCCTCGATGAGGACGATACGACCGCCGGGGCGGACGACCCGTCGCCACTCCCGTATCGCCTGTGGCGGCGTCGGGAGCGTCCAGATGAGGTGGCGGGCCGTCACAGAGTCGTAGGCGTCGTCCGATGCGTTCAGTGATTCGGCGTCTCCCATGCGGAACTCGATGGAACGGTCCCGCTCCCGGCGCTTCTCGCGGGCCTGTTCGAGCATCCCGGCCGAGTAATCGACTCCCGTGACCTCGTGACCCAACTCCGCCAACAGCAACGAAATCACGCCGGTGCCACAGCCGACATCGAGTATGCGCTGGGTCGACTCGCCGGTCCAGCTCCGCAACACCGACAACCACGCCGCGCGTTGCTCCTCGCTGTGGAGCGCGTGGTGACTGTCGTCGTCGTACGTCTCGGCTCTGTCGTCCCAGTAGGCTTGGACCGATTTTTTGACTTCCTCGGGCGACTGTTCGGGTTCCCTCACGGCCGGTTCCCTCCACGGTCGGCATCGATACCGCGTCCCGTTTGCGAGCACAGCGCGTCCGCGGCACGACCGCGTAACTGCGTTACGTTCTCGACGTTCGATGACATCATTATTAAAATTATACTTGAAGTTATTATAGGTGTCCGTTTTGCCATTTTAGTCGCGCTCCTCTTCCTCCTTCCGGTGAGTCGCCGAACAGTGGATGCGACGCGTCGTCGGCGTTCACCGATACGGCAGTAGCCAGCGTTACCTCGGTGCGTGAGTGTTCTGTTCTCTCCTCTCCTCTCCTCTCCTCTCCTCTCCTCTCCTCTCCTCTCCTCTCCTCTCCGGCTTGTGACTGCAATTACTGTTAGATAACGAACTAGCTACCTCATGACTCACCGGCCTGTAGTTATTGTTAATCAAGAAAACTACAATCACAGTTTTTATTATAATCAACTATAGGTTTAATACTAGATGTTCCAGTACGCGCGGCGATTCGCTGCGAGTGGTCACCGTACCGCCACGACTTGCCTCTCGGAACCGGGCCGCCGGTACGTCTGTGCCTCTCCCGAAGCTCGGCGGACGGAAACGCCGTTCGTCGCGGAGACCGGTACCGCGGAAAAGCGCCTGTCCATGCTGGTCTCCAGTCGGAGTCCGGAGTCGGAAAATGACGACCTGAGAGATGTTGAGGCCGTGGAGAACCCTCCGTTCGAGACGCTACCGGGGGTTTTCGAGGCAGCATGACCGATCGATCGACCGACGCCTCGGACCCCGAACCGAGGTGGCTCGGAGACGCCGACCCCGGCTCGTCCGCGCGGCCGCGCTCCGAACTGATGTCCCTCGTCGTCGGCTCGGCCGACCGACCGGTCTGCACGCTCTATCCTCCAGATGTGGCAGTTCCGTACCGGACGACGACGTGGATAACGGCGTACGGCGACTCGTTCGTCGACCTCAGTGACTGCCGATGACGACGACAGCGACACAAAAACGGTTCGCGTCCCCGACCACCGACGTCCACGGAGGCGAACGAAAATGAGCGCCGACGAACCCGCCGTCCGCCGCGCTTCGCCGGCCAACCAGCCGTACGAGTACGTAGTCGTCGGCGGCGGCGTTCACGGGACCTGCGTGGCGAACTACCTCCTCGACGAGGGCGGGTACGACCACGAGGAACTGTGCCTGGTCGACCCTCACGAGCGGTTACTGGGGTCGTTCGAGACGAAAGCCCGCAAGTGCGGGATGCGGACCCTTCGGTCGACGTTCGTCCACCACATCGACACCGAGCCGTTCTCGCTCGACTCGTTCGCGGAGGGTGCACACCGGGAGCACGAACTCGTCCCGACCGAGGACTATCCGAACCGACCGACGCTCGACCTGTTCCTCGACCACGCCAGCTACGTCATCGACCGGCGCGGTATCGACGCTTGCCACTTTCAGTCGACGGTAACGGAGGTCACGAGGACCCGGCATGGGCTGCTTCGTGTGGATACGCCCGTTGGACCACTTGTCGCTCGCCGTGTGGTTTTGGCTGTTGGCCTCGGCGGTCAGCTGACGGTCCCCTCGTGGGCGACATCGCTCTCCGACAACGCGCGACTCGCGCACGTCTGGGACGACGATTTCGACCCCACGACGGCCGCGGCGTTCGACGGCCGAACGTTCGTCGTCGGGGGCGGTATCACGGCGGCACAACTCACCTGTCGGCTGTCGGAAGACGCGGACGTGACGCTCCTCTCGCGTCACGACTTCGAAGTCGAACTGACCGAAGCCGATTCCCGCTGGATCAACTGGCGGCACATCGAACAGGAGATTCACTCGCTTCCGCCGGGGTCCGCGGCCCGCTGCGACCGGATTCGCGCCGCGCGTCACGACGCGACAATCCCGCCGTACATCGAACACCGACTGGTAGACGCCCGCGACTGCGGCGACCTCGACATTCGACACGGCGAAATCGAGTGCGCACGAGCGTCTGGGGACGGATTGCACCTCCGGTTCGACGACGGCACGACCGCGACGGACGCGCAGGTCGTGCTCGCGACGGGGCACGACTCAGCCCCGAAACATCCGCTCGTCGGAGCGCTCGCCGAGTCGCTGTCGCTCGAACGCGGTGCGAACGGCTTTCCCGTCCTCGACGACCGGACGCTCGCGTGGCAGCGGAGCGACGGCACCGATTCGGCGCTGTACGTCTCGGGCGCGCTCGCGGAGATGAGCGTCGGCCCGTTCGCCCGAAACGTCGTCGGCGCTCGCCGAGCCGCGGAGCGCCTGCTCGACTCGCGCGACAGTGTGGATTCGAAGGCCGTCGCACCGCCGTCACGGGGGAGGTCCTGAGATGCCGTCGAACGACCTCACGCTCGCGGTTTCGTTGCGGGCGCTCGACGAACTCGCGCGACCGAGCCGCGCGCTCGGAGACGCCGCGCGGTGGACGAGCCACCTCGGTATCGTCTCCTCGGAACCGTCGTTCATCGAACGGCGGCGCGTCCGGGAAGCCGGGTACGAACAGGAGTTTCTGTCGGGGCCGCGAACGATAGAGGAGGCGCTGACGAGCGTGCGAACGCATTTCGACACGGCGCGGTACGTCTTCGTCGGCACGGACGAAACCAGCGAGGTCGTCACGCGGGTTCCGGACTGGACGTACCAGTCGGTGACGGACGCCGCAGCAGCCGCGGATTGGCGGCTTACGTCGACCATCGACGCCGACGAGGAGTGGCCCTACCGCGAAAAAACGCGCTCCGAGTGAGTTGCGGTCGGCTCCCCTCCCGGACCTAGAGCGCTTCTTGGGCCCGTTCCCGAAGCGGGGGTGCGAGGCTCGTGTCGTTCGCGAGTTTGTCGAGCGCGTCCGTCGCTCGACACCGACTAAGGGCGTTCAGGGCTTGGCGACGGTACCGCCCGTCGAGCCCGCTCGTGACCACGACGAGTCGAAGCTGCGTGGTCGCCCGTTCATCGGCGAGCTCATCGATGGCGTCTTCGCGCGTTCCGCGCGGCGCGTTCTTGTCGACGACCGTTCGAAAGAGCGAGCGTGGCGAGGACATCGTCAATCGGCGAGGCCGACCTCCTCGGCGCTCTCGGCGGACTGTGCCTCCCCGTCCGCAGCCTCTTCGGCGTCTTCGGGACGTTCGAACGTCGGGAAGCGGTCCTCGAAGGCGCTCCAGTCGGCGTCCATCTCTTCGTTGGTCAGCGTGGCCGTCTCGAGGTCCGCGCGGAGGTCGTCGTGGTCGATGTCGGTGCCGATGAGGACGAGTTGGGAGCCTCGGTCGCCGTACTCGGGATGCCAGGTCTCCTCCAGTTCGGGGTATGCCTCGAAGTACTGCGCCTGTTCGTCCCACGGGAGCGTCGCAAGCCACCTGCCCGCGGGCGTGAGCCGAATCGACTGGCCCGCGACGTCGATACCCAGCGCGATGTCCTCGCGGCCCGCCAGCCAGAAGTGTCCCTTCGAGCGGACCACGTTCGTCGGCAGTTCGTTCAGCAGGTCGGCGAACCGTTCCGGGTGGAACGGCCGACTGGACTCGAAGACGAACGAGGTGACCCCGTGTTCTTCCTCCGCGGAGGCGTGGGGTTCTTCGAGTTCCTGCATCCACCCGGCGGACTGACTCGCCGCCTCGAAGTCGAACCGACCAGTGTCGAGGATTGCGTCCGGATCGACCGCGCCGTGTTCGGTCCGGACGATTTCGGCGCGGGGTTGCAGCACTTCGAGCATCGCTTCGATCTCGTTGAGCGTCGCCTCGTCGACGAGGTCGCACTTGTTCACCAGCAGGACGTCGCAGAACTCGATCTGTTCGACCAGGAGGCTTCCGAGGTCCTTCTCCGTGTCGCCGTCCATGAGCGACTCCGTCGAGTCGAACGTCGTCCAGAACTGGTGGGCGTCGACGACGGTGACCGTCGTGTCGAGTTCGTAGTAGTCCATCGGCTCGATGCCGGTCTCCTCGTAGAACTCGGTGGGGTCGAGGTCCGACTGGTCGAACCCCATGGTGAGCGTCTGGGCGACGGGAAGCGGTTCGGCGACGCCGGTCGATTCGATGACGAGGTACTCGAACTCGCGAGCCCGAGCGAGCTTCGCGAGCGCGTCGAGCAGGTCGCCCCGGAGCTCACAACAGATACAGCCGTTCGACAGCTCGATTAACTCCTCGTCGTCCTCCGAGATGTCGGAGTGCTCGGCGACGCGGTCGGCGTCGACGTTCACCTCGCCCATATCGTTGACGAGGACCGCGATATCGAGGTCCGTCCGCGTGTTCAGGAGGTTGTTCAGCACGGTCGTTTTCCCCGCCCCGAGGTTGCCGCTCAGCACGGTAACGGGAATCGTCTCTCGACTCATCTGTTATTAACTCTAGACCGAATCTTATTTATAATTAGCTAACTAGATTGTTCTATTGTTAATGGAGGCCCCAACTACCCCCCGAACGGACGAGTCGTTCGACGCCGTTATCGTCGGCGCAGGTGCCGCTGGCGTCGGTATCGGTATCGTTCTCGAAGCCCTCGACCTCGACGCCTACGCGATTCTGGAGCGAGACGACGTCGGCGCGTCGTTTCGACAGTGGCCCGAGGAGATGCGGTTCATCACTCCCTCGTTTCCCGGAAACAGCTTCGGCTGTCGGGACCTGAACGCCGTCACGACGGACACGTCGCCCGCGTTCGCGCTCGACTGTGAACACCCGACCGGCGAGCAGTACGCGCAGTACCTCCGCGGAGTCGTCGAATTTCACGACCTCCCCGTCCGGACCGGCGTGGATGTCGAATCCCTCCAACGCCACGACGACGGGTTCGTTCTGGACACATCTGCCGGCGTCGTCCGGAGCCGGTTCGTCATCTGGGCGGCCGGACAGTTCGACCGACCGAACGACGAGCCGTTCCCCGGCGCGGCTCACTGCGTCCACAACTCCCGAGTCGACTCGTGGCACGCGTTCGCCGACGAGTGCGTGGACGATCCGGTCGCGGTCGTCGGCGGATACGAAAGCGGAATCGACGCGGCGCTCACGCTCACCGAACTGGGCCGCGAGGTAGTCGTCCTCGACGAGGAGGGCCCGTGGCAGTATCGCGGGCCAGACCCGAGCGAAGTCCTGTCCCCGTACACCAGCCAGCGCCTCCGAGAGGCGCTCGAACGGGACCGACCGATCACCCTCAACGACGGTGCCCGCGTCGAACGCGTCGACAGAGACGGTGGCTCGTTCGACGTCGTCTGTACGAACGGCGAGACGCTCGCGACGCGGAACCGGCCCGTGCTCGCGACGGGGTTTCAGTCGAGCCTCGGCCCGGCGGACGACTACTTCGAGTCGGAAGACGGCCACCCCCGACTGACCGACCGAGACGAATCGACGGACACGCCGGGCCTGTTCCTCGTCGGCCCCCAGGTCGCGCACAACGGTCAACAGTTCTGCTTCATCTATAAGTTCAGACAGCGGTTCGCGGTCGTCGCCGACGAAATTGCCGCGAAACTCGGTATCGACCGCGCTCCCCTCGACGAGTACCGCGAGAAGAACATGTTCCTCGAGGACGCGTCCTGCTGCGAACCCGACATGTGCGACTGCTAACCGTGACACGACAATCATCACAGCCCGACAGCGGAATCGAGCGCTCGAACGACGCGCGAGACGACGACCGACACGTGTGTCGGATGACCGGCCGAGAACAGGGCCTCGTCAGTAAGTACGACATCTGGCTCTGTCGGCAGTCGTTCCGTGAACTCGCGCCGACGATGGGGTTCAAAAAGTATGACTGACACGCAGCCTCGGTCGAACAGTCGCCCCGCGGCGGGGCGCGACGGGACGGGAAGGGGCCGGAGAGAAACCGTCGTCGTCGTCGGCAAAGAGAGCGTCGGCAAGTCGGAACTCGTCGCCGGTCTGACCGGAACGACGCCGACGACCGGCAACTTCCGCGGAACGACCGTCGACGTCGAGCGATATGAATCGGACGAGTTCGTCTTCGTCGACACGCCCGGAATCCTGCTCGGGACCGACACCCAAACGACTCGAACGGCGATCAGCGCGGTCGAAGACACTGAGACGGTGCTCCTCGTCGTTCGCGCGACGAACATCGACGACGACCTCGAGGACTTGCTGCCGCTGGTGCAGGGAAAAGCCGGCGCGATTGCCGTGACGTTCTGGGACAAAGTCGAGAACCAGGACGAGGCCCGCGACGAACTGGACGCGCTCGCCGACGACCTCGGGGTGCCGCTCGTTCCGGTGGACGCGCGAAACGTCTCCCGCGTCGCGACCGACGGCGGCGGGTCGGCGGTCGACGGACGCGAGCGGACGCACCTCGTCAGCGCGCTCTTCGATGCCGACGAGTTCCCCGGGCAGGTCACCCGGCGGACGGGCATTCGTCTCGACCCGCCGGCGACGATTCTCGAACGCCCGCTCGCCGGGCCACTCGTCGGCATCGCGTTGCTCCTGTTGCCGGCCGCGGCCGCGGTCCACTTCGCGAACGCCGTCGCCTCGGAACTCTCCCCTGAGGTACGCTCACTGCTGGCCCCCGCGGTCCGGTGGACGAGCGACCTCCCGGGTCCACTCGCGGCGGTGTTGGGCGGCGACTACGGCCTGCTGTCGATGGGACCGTTCCTGTTCGTCTGGGCCGGCCCGACGATTCTCCTCTTCGCACTGTTCATGGCGGTCTACAAGAACAGCGGACTCGTCACGCGGATTACCACGTCGCTCCACCCCTCCCTTCGACACGTCGGCCTCACCGGTCGCGACCTCGTTCGCGTGGTCATGGGATTCGGATGCAACGTTCCGGCGGTCACCAGCACCCGAGGGTGTTCGGACTGCACGCGCCGGACGACCGTTTCGGCCATCGGATTCGGGTCGGCCTGTTCCTACCAGTTCCCGGCGACGCTCGCCGTGTTCGCGGCGGTCGACATGCCGTGGCTCGTCCTCCCCTACGTCGGCGTTCTCGCCACTACGACGCTCGTTTACGCTCGTTTGATTGCGCCCGAACGGGCGCGGACGGCGTCTCTCGCCGCCGAAGACCGCGCGTTCCTCCAGTGGCCGACTCCGCGTTCGGTGTGGCGAGAGGCCAGCACCGTGGTTCGAAGCTTCTTTCTGAAGGCGCTTCCCGTCTTCGTCGGAATCGTCTTTCTCGCATCGCTCCTCGACTACCTCGGCGTCTTGGACGTGATGGGCACGACTCTCTCGCCGGTGATGGCGCTGTTCAACCTCCCCGGTGAGACGGCACTCGTCGTCGTGCTGGGGTCGATTCGCAAGGACGGTCTACTGTTGTTGCAGTCGGATGGACTCAGCGCGACGCTCTCCGCAATGACTCCCGTACAGGTGCTAACGGCCGTCTACCTCGCGGGGGTGTTGCTCCCCTGTCTGGTCACGGCGATTACGGTTGCGAGGGAGCTCTCACCGAGATACGCCGGTCGAATGCTGCTCCGTCAGGCTGCCGCCGCTGCGGGCTTCTCGCTCCTCATCGGGTGGGGTGGTGCGGCCCTCTTCTAGCCGATGGCCGACGAACACATGACGCTCGCGTTCGAACTGGCCGCGCTTCGGCGGACTCGCGACCCGCAGGCGGTGGTCGCCGATGCTCGTCGATGGGCGCGACACGTCGGGCTTCTCTCGGCGACCCCCGAGGCCGCTCACGCGTTCAGCGCGACGCACCTCATCCGCCGAGATTTCCAACTGCGGCCGACCACATCGAGCTTTCGAGAGCTCTCTTCACGGGTCGAAACGGAGAGACACGTGCTGGTCGGCACCGCTTCGAATCGGCCGGCGTACCTCCCTTCCCAGCGCTGGGAGTATCTCCGTCTCGAAGCCGCCGCCACTGCCGCTGGCTGGGAGCTTGAGAATCCGAAGACGACACGACGGGAGCGATGGTCCGCCTGGCTGTCGGGTCTCCTGAGAGTACAAGAATGAAAATTGGTATCTTTCGGCACTCGTACAGTCCGGTATGGCTGACGAATCGGTAGACATCGAACTCGATTTCGGGGACGACGGACTGGTTCCAGCAGTCGCACAGGACGCGGATACCGACGAGGTTCTGATGCTCGCGTACGCCTCGCCGGATGCGGTGGCTGCGACGCGGGAGACGGGATTGGCCCACTACTACTCTCGGAGTCGAGATGAGCTTTGGAAGAAGGGCGGGACGAGCGGGCACACCCAAGAGGTACGGGAGATTCGGGTCGATTGCGACAGAGACGCGCTCCTCTATCGCGTCGAGCAGGAGGGCGGTGCCTGTCACACTGGCTATCGTTCGTGCTTTTCGCGAACGATTGATGGCGAGGAGGTTGGTGAAAAGGTCTACGACCCCGATGAGGTCTACGACTAGGTGGAATACGGTCGCGTTGGTTGATCGTAGCACGCGAATACGGACGGCTTGAGCCAGTCGCTGGTCGATTCTGCCCTGGCGTTCTGAAGATTGTGTCCCCGTTGTGAACGACGAAACGAGTCCGTTTGCGAAGCTCTCGAGAGCGCACCGCGTCGGGGCTTGCCCCCGAGGCACTCGCTTGCTTATCCGGAGAAACGGTGTCTGAACGCGATAACCCAGCGAGATGGAGCTGAAAACCGAAGCCTCACCAACAACTTCGGTGCCGCTTTTCGTTCCACAACCCCCAATTCCGTCTGGCCGAGAATACCGTCGAGACTAGCGTTTTCGGGCAGATGTTCGGAAAATACTACACTTCTCCGTTCCTCCCTATCTGAACACCGCCGTCTCGTTCGGCCGAGGAAGTTAGGTGTCGGCGGGCGTACCACTCTCCCACGATGTCTGCCGAACCATTCGTCGTCGTCGGCGGCGACGCCGCCGGACTCTCCGCCGCGAGCAAGTTCGCCCGCGCCGACACCGACCGCGACGTCGTCGTCTTCGAGAAGGGCCGCTGGGTCTCCTACGCCCACTGCGGCACGCCCTACTTCGTCAAAGGCGAGGTCGAGAAGCTCACCGATATGCTGTCGCTGTCGCCCGAAGCGGCCGCCGAGCGCGGCATCGACCTCCGGCGCGAGCACGAGGTCGTCGCCGTCGACACCGACGAGCGAGTCGTCACGGTCGAGGGCCCGGACGGGACGTTCGACCAGCCCTACGGCGACCTCCTCGTCGCCACCGGCGCGCGGGCCCTCCGCGAACCGATAGACGGCATCGACCTCGACGGCGCGTTCACGCTCCACGGGCTGGACGACGCGGCGGCGATTCGGTCGTTCCTCACCGACCCGGACGAGGCCTCGGTGGCCGATCTCGGCGGCGGCGGATTCGTCGACGAGGCGCGCGCCGCCCGCTTCGGCACGATGGAACCGCCCGAGTCGGTCGCCATCGTCGGCGGCGGCTTCGTCGGCGTCGAGATGGCCGAGGCGTTCACCGCCCACGACCTCGACGTCCATCTGTTCCAGCGTTCCGGGCACGTCCTCAAGTCGTTCGGCGACGCCGTGGGCGAGCGCGTCGAGGAACACCTCGAAGATCACGGCGTCACGCTCCACCTCGGCGCGTCGGTCGAACGACTCCGCGGCGACGACGCGGGCCGGGTCGAGGCCGTCGTCTGCGAGGGCGACGACCTCGCGGTTGACGCGGCGATGGTCGGCATCGGTCTCCGACCCAACTCGGACCTCGTCGCCGACGCGGTCGACCTCGGCGAGACGGGCGCTATCGCGGTGGATGACTACGGACGGACGAGCGCGGAGCGCGTCTACGCCGCGGGCGACTGCGCCGAAATCGAGCACGTCGTCACCGGCGAGCCGACGTGGAACACGCTCGGCCTGCCCGCGAAC
>NZ_JPES01000011.1:0-33330 GCF_000730175.1 Haloferax sp. ATB1
CGTCCTCGCCGGCGACGAGCGGTTGACGGCGAAGACCCTCGACGCCGCCCCCGACGCCCGTCGCGAGGAGGGCCGCGACCAGAGCGCGGTCGAATCGTTCCTCGCCGACGCCGACGCCATCGAGGAGATTCGGTCGGAGGCCCGCGAGGAGGCCCGCGCGAGGGCGTCGGAGTGGGGGCTCGACGACGTGTTGGCGGACGACGCCGACACCTCCGACGACGCCGACACCTCCGACGACGCCGACACCTCCGACGACGCTGACGCCGCCGCGATAGATGCCGGCTCAGACAGCCGCTAACACGCTTCCCGAGGGCTGAGAACCGTCTTCTGTGGCTATCGTCCCGGCGCGTCTCTCTTTAGGCATGTCCGCTGAGAAATCCCAGACCCTGACCTTCGCCGTCGCCGCGGAAGCCGCATCGCCCACCGAGACCCACGTCTCAACCCGCGGCTTCGAGTTCGTCGTCGACGAGCCCGAATCGCTGGGTGGGGCGAACGCCGGGCCGAACCCCGTCGAGTACGTCCTCGGGGCGCTCGCCGGCTGTCTGAACGTCACGGGGCACGTGGTCGCCCGCGAGATGGACCTCGACGTACGGGACCTCGAAATCTCCATCGAGGGCGACCTGAACCCCGCGAAGTTCATGGGCAAGCGCGACGACGGCCGCGCCGGCTACGAGGAGATTCGCGTCGCGGTCACCGCCGACGTGGACGCCGACGAGGCGACCATCGACGCGTGGCTCGCCGCCGTGGAATCGCGCTGCCCGGTCAGCGACAACCTGACCAACGCGACGCCGCTCGCACTCTCGTTCGACCGCCGGTAGGTGCGGCCCTCGCGCCGCCCCCACCAGGGATAGAGCCAAACCGCCGTCCCCCGTAGTTCTCCTGTGACCGTTCTGCGCCTCCTTCGACTCCGTCGACCGGCCGACTTCGCAGACTGGTACCGAATCGGTGCCGAGTACGTCCACGACGTAGCCGCGGGCATGGGCCTCCGCGTCGGCGACTTCGAGTCGCGGGTGGTCCGCGCGACGGACGCCATGCGGGCGGGACGGACCGACCTCCCACCGGACCTCGCCCGCTCTGTCGCCGCCGACCTGCTGGCCGACGCGGTGTTCTGCGACCCGTTCTGTCAGTGGATGCCGCTGTGGTACGAACTCGGCCTCGCGGGGCCCTGCGCCTACGTGGACGTCCGGCTTCGGCGGGTCGCCGAGCGCTACGCCGACGACCTCCCGCACCTGTCGGTGCCGCGGTTTTCCCGCCCGGAAGACGTGTACGTCGACGGGCGACCGGCGACGGCGTACGTCGACGGCTTCGCCGAGCGGTTCGTCCTCGCTGACGCGATTCTCCATCTGGAGTGGTTCACCTACGTCGCCCGCGAGTCGGGCATCTTCGTCCCTCCGCTGTTGGTCGAGCGGACCCGCGAGCAGACCGTCGCCTACTACACCGGCCGGCGGACCGAACTCGACCCCGACGTGCGGACCTTCCAGCGACTACTGTTTTCGGACGACGAGTGGGTCCGTCGCATCGCCGACGTGTACGACCTCGACAGCGTTCTGTTCGACTACTGGGCGCGAATCCTCGCCCAGGAACGCCGCCGCCTCTCGACGTTCGACGGGTGACCGCTCAGTCAGTTAACCGTGAGCGCTGCACACACGACCCATATGACACTTGAAAAATGTTTTAACAGAGGACGTAGTATGCATCTACTGCAGGTAGATACCTGCACTTGGGTTGCGTATACAGGGGAGGTTTTTCCCCAGTGTCCGTGGAGTGCGGGCGGGTGCCCGGTCGCCCGTGCTTCCTTCTCAGTTGCTGAGCGGCGCGTCCGTCGCACAAAAAGTATCGTTCTCGGCGTCGGTTACGCCTCAGGTAGTTCCACCACACCGAGTTGCGTGAGCATGCCGAGCATGTCCGGTTGGACCCACCGCTCGACGATCATGTCGTCTTCGATGCGAGTGAACACCATGTTGCCGACCTCGACGGTCTTCCCGGTCGGTTCGATGCCCATGAACGTGCCGTCGTGCGTCCCGCGGAGCGTGACGCGCATGGCGACCGTGTCGCCCTCCGTAATCGCGTCTTCGACCGTGGCCGAGAAGTCGCTGAACGAGTCCCGAATGCCCGAAATCTGCGCTTTGAGTTCGTCGCGTCCGCGGACCTCTCCGAGCGGGCTGTGGTCGAGGACGTCCTCGGCACAAATCTCGTCGATGAGACCGATGTTCCCCTCGCCCGCGACTTCCTCCGGGAAGCGTCGAGCGATTCGCTCGTTCCCCGTCGGCGTCGGTGTCGGTGTGCTTGCTGATGCCATTCTGAATTTCCCCTCTCGTATCCGTCCACGGGCGGCCGCGCGTTCGCTCACCGCCGGCGGTGGATACAGCTATATCTACGCTGTGTGGTCTGTTAACTATTGTTTGTTAGAACCGTGTAGTTCGGGCGATTAGATATGTCCATATAATACACAAGCAATATCGTGTAGAACATTCGTAGAAATCAGATAAGATATATTCGACAAATGTATTTTGGAATAATATTATAGGAACCTCGACATACCTAGATTCTCACATATATATGAGTTTCATCGAATTCTAGAATCAAACTAGTTCGGGGAAGTGGTCCTCTGTCAGATAGAATTGTATATACTTTGAATTTCTCTTAGCCCCAATCGCCGCTTCGGCGCGGTAATCTTTGTAGCGAACCTGAGCACATTTCGGGGCGACGCGCGTACGGCGAACCCTCAGCGATGACTCTCTCACAGCAGGCCGGACGATGGCCGCGTCCGCGGTCAGTGTCCGAGCCGTTCGAACGCAATACGTATATGGGTGTGCTCGCTCGACTCCCGACAATGAACGACACGTTGGTACGGTGTTGTACGGATGAGTGAGGTGCACAACGACGTCCAAGCGTACACGCTCCGTCTCGAACTCGTCGACGAACCCGGCGAACTCCTGCGCTCGCTGCAGCCCATCGCCGAACATGGGGGGAATCTCCTCTCGATTTTCCACGAGCGCGGTAACGTCACCCCGCGCGGTTACATCCCGGTGGAGGTCGATATTGAGGCGACTCCCGACCGCTTCGACAACATCGTCGAGGGGCTGAGCGACGCCGGCATCAACGTCATTCAGGCCGGAACCGAGCGCTACAGCGAGCGCCTGACCATCATCCTCTCGGGACACCTCATCGAGACGGACCTCTCCGACACGCTGACGCAGATCGAGGCGACGCGGAACGCGACGGTCACCGACATCTCGCTGTCCGCGCCCGCCGGCTCCATCAACGTCTCCAGCGCCCGCTTCCAGTTGGCCGCCGCGTCGGGGGCAACCGAAGAGGTCCTCGCCGCGATGCGCGAGATTGCCGACGAGAAGGACCTGCAACTCGTCGAACCGCTGACCGTGGGGGGTCGCGCGTGAGACTGTGTGTTCTCGGCGCGGGTGCGGTCGGGAGTGCTGTCGTCGAACTCGCCGCGGAACACGGCCACACCGTGACCGCGTTCGCGGACTCCGAGAGCGCCGCCGTCGACGCCGACGGCCTCGACGCCGACGCGGTGCTCGCGAAGAAGCAGGAAGACGGCGTGGTCGGCGAGGCGGCCCCCGAGGCGGTGTTTGACGCCGACTACGACGTGTTGGTGGAGGCGACGCCGACGACGCTCGGGGACGCCGAACCCGGCTTTTCGCACGTCGAGCGCGCGCTGGCCGACGACCGCCACGTCGTCTTGGCGAACAAGGGTCCGGTCGCGGAACGGTACGCCGACCTGCGCGCGCTCGAAGCCGAAAGCGAGGGGACGGTCCGCTTCGGCGCGACCGTCGGCGGCGCGCTTCCCATCCTCTCGACCATCGAGGACGTGGGCCCGTCGCGGGTGTCGGCGGTTTACGGCGTCCTGAACGGGACGGCGAACTTCGTCCTCTCGCGGATGGCTGCCGAGGGCCTCGACTACGAGCACGTCCTCGCTGAGGCCCAGGATCTCGGCGTCGCCGAGGCGGACCCGACGTTCGACGTCGACGGCACGGACACGGCCCTCAAGGGTGTCATCGTCGCCAACGTTCTCTCCGACGGTGAGACGGAGTTCACGCTCGATGACGCCGAAGTCGAGGGGATTCAGGAGCTCTCGGGGAGCATGCTCGACTTGGCACAGGAAGACGGCCAGACGATTCGACTCATCGTCGAAGTCGTGGACGGCGCGGTCCGCGTCGGCCCGCGACTGGTGCCTGAAAACGGGGCTGTCGCCCCGTCAGGGACCGAAAACGCCGTTCAAATCGAAGCCGACTACTGCGGTCGACTGGGTATCACCGGTCGAGGTGCCGGCGGCCCCGAGACGGCGAGTGCGGTGCTGACGGACGTCGAGCGACTCGCCGACTGACGGTGGGGTGACGAGTTCGCGGCGAAAAGAGATGAAACGAGTCTGTTGACGGCGGAGAGTCGTCGGGTTTTCCGGCGTCAGTCCGAGAGCGTCAGTTCCTTCGGCACCGACACTTCGCTCCGGAGCGTGTCGATGACCTGCCCGTCGACGCGCTCGTTTTTCGTGAGTTCGATGAGCGAAGCGAGCTTTTCGAGCGGAATCTGCCCCGGCGCGTAGTCGTTGTCGTCCGCGAGCAGGGGCGCGTAGCCGAGCTTCGACCCGTAGAGATGGCCGATGACCCGCGTGTGGCTCCCGATTTCGCCCATGGAGATGCCGGCCACGTCGATGCCGCGGTTGGTCGCGTCGTTGACGGCTTCCAGCAGGGTGAGCGTGTCACCTTGGTTCTGGGGGAAGACCGCCACCTTCGCGATGTCGCCGAACTCCGCGCACTGTTCGATGATGGCGTCGAGGACCTCGCGGTCGGGCGTCTCGTCGAAGTCGTGGTGCGAGATGATGAGTTGGACGTCGTTCTCGCGGAACTCGTGGGCCAGCCACTCCTTGGCGCGAACGGTCTCGAGTTCGATGTCGACGAACTCCACGGCGTCGAATCGGGATGCCGAAAAGAGGTCGTCCAGTCGTCCGGTGTCGCTGGCCTTTCCTCCGAACCAGCGAGCGCGGTTGGTCGCGATTATCGGGAGTTCGCCTTCGTACGCGGCGAGTTGTTCGAGCGGGTCGTCCGCCTTGTCCATTCGGAATTCGATGAGGTCTGCCACCCCTCGTGCGTCTACCTCTCGTGTGAGGTCGTTTGTTGTTGCCGCCAGCGCAGACTCGTCGAGTTTCATGTGAACGCCTATCACTCCGCCGCGTATAAATGTTAGCTGTCGGCGCAAGAGTTCTCACCTCCTCGTAGGCGGTGAGAGACGCCGTTTTCGGCGGATTCTCTGGAATGTTCATCCAGAATAATCGGCGTGAGCCGACGCTCTGTCGGCGCGGTTTTGAATGCCTTCGAGATATCTTCGGTGTTCGTCGCTCATCGTCAGCCATTCGCTGTTGACCCGAGTCGGGACCGGCGGAGGCAGTCGTCGGTGCTGGATACATCGAGGGCGTGCATGCGCTCGGGACTGTCCGCTCAGTTGCGCAGCGCCAGCTGATTGCTGGACTACGCGCGGTCGAGAGCGCGAGTCATACGGGACACGTATCAAAAAATTTTGTATGCATTACTTCTGCTATTATCTGCATATTCTGGTCCGGCGTCTTCGAAGCGCTCGCCCTGCACTCCCGGATGTTACGGACTGTCTTCCGGGCAGGCCGGTCACTTCGACGCGTGTCCGTGTCCACGTGTTCGACATCGGAAGTACGGCCTCAGCGCGCGGAAGCGACCCAATCGAGCAGGTTCGACAGTTTTCTGAGGTCGATGTCGTTCGGGCCGCGCTCGTCATTGACGACGGGCGCGTAGGCGATGGACGCACCGTAAAAGACGCCGATAACGCGAGTGTGTCGGCCGATATCACCCAATGCGTATCCGGTGACTCGCACTCCCCCCTCGGAGGCGGCGTTGAACGACTGCAACAGCGAGAGCGAGTCCGTTTTCTCCTCGGCGAACACGACGACTTTCGCCACGTCACCATATTCACTACATTCTGATATGATTTGATTCAGTTCTGACTTCTGAGGGGTCTCGCAGCGGTCGTAGTGAGAGACGATCAGTTCGACGTCGTGCGCGCGCAGTTCGTCCCGAAGCCACTCGCACTCGCGAATCGTCTGCAGTTCCACGTCGACCGTCTCGACGGCGTCGAACGCGGCGGCGGTCGCGAGCGTCTCCAGTCGCTCGGACTCACCGGCGGTGCCGCCGGCCCACTCCGGCCGGTTCGAGACGATGAGCGGGACCGTCCCGCCGTACTCGTCGAGCGCGTCGAGCGGGCGGTCCGCCCCGTCCATCCGGAACTCGACGAAGTCCGCGATGCCTTCCGCGGCCGTCGCTTCGGTCAGCGTCTCGGTCACTCCGGCCAACGAGTATGCGTCCGCACCCATGTGGCTTGATACCAAATACTCGTATAAAAATAGTTCCCTGGGCGGGCGCGTCGCGATAGCTCCTGTCATCGCCGTGAAATCCCAACCACAGTCGCTGACACCGCCGTTTCTATAATGTTGTAAGGACGTGAGAGCCGCGAAATCTCGGGAAACGACGCTGTTTGTCCGCAATAGATTACAATCTTAATCCTGTAATTATCATGGTCTTACAGTCCAAATTCGTTTCAACGATGTCGAAATCAGTGCGGTCGGCGTGTCGCTCGTTCGGCCGGGCTGAACTTACCGCCGCCACCAAGATTTAAACCGGGGAGTTCCGTATCTCTCAGTAACGATGGTTACGCAGCAAGTCCTAGTCACGGGTCCGTTCGGCGAGGCGGGCGAAGCGATTCTCAACCACCTCGCGGACCGAGACGAGTACGAGTTCACGTATCTCGACCGGACCGAACACCCGGAGTACGAGACGTTCGTCGCAGACATCGCGGACTACGAGGCGATTCGACCGGCGTTCGACGGGCAGGACGCCGTCATCCACCTCGCCGCGCAGTCCGACGCGGGCGCGGCCTTCGAGGACATCGTCGAGCCGAACATCATGGGCACGTACAACGTCCTCAAGGCGATGGAAGACGCCGGCGTCGAGAAGCTCATCTACGCCTCCTCCCAGCGCGTGGTGGGGCTGTACGAAGAGGACCTCGCGCCCGACCTCTACGAGGAAGACTACCCCAGCAAGTACGACCCGCTTCGGCTCACCCACGAGACGCTCCCGAAGCCCGACGGCTACTACGGGGCCTCGAAGGTGTTCGGCGAGCACATCTGCCGGACGCACGCCCGCCGCGACGGCGCGCCGAGCCAGGTCTACTCGATTCGCATCTCGAGCGTGCGGACCGAGCGGTACGACCACCCCTACGGCGACGCGGAGCGCGGCGTCGACCGCGGCGACGAGCACAAAGTCGAGGAGGGCGAGGTGTGGGACCAGTCCCAGACCGGGTCGTGGGAGCGCGGCAGCCCCGAGTACGAGGAGATGGTCAAGCGGCTCAAAGCGACGTGGACCTCCCAGCGGGACTTCGCGCACCTGCTCGAATGCTGCCTCGAAGACGAGTCGGTCACCTACGACACGTTCTACGCGGTGAGCGGCAACAAGGCCCGCTGGTTCGATATCGACCACGCGAAGGCGGTCCTCGACTACGAACCGGCCGACGACGGCTCCGAGTGGGACAGCCCGCCCGAGTGAGCCGACGAGAGACCGACTCCGAGAGCGACGGCAACGACCGACGGCGGTGAGGCCGTCCGCTCAGTACTGCTTTATTTTCAGCTCGATGATGTTCTTCTTGTTCAGGAGCGACGGGGCGAGTTCCTCCTCGATGTGCCCGGGCTCCATGCGGCTCATCGGACCGCTGATGCTTATCGCGCCGACGGCGTCGTCCGGCTCGGAGACGATTGCGGTCCCGACGGCGCAGACGCCCGGGTAGTGTTCGCCGCGGTTGATGGAGTAGCCGCGGTCGCGAATCGCTTCGAGTTCCTCGTGGAGCGCCTCGCGGTCGGTGATCGTGGCGTCGGTCAGGTCCGGGAGGCCGCGGCGGTCGACGATTCGGTCGACCTCGTCCCGCGAGTGCTCCGCGAGCATCGCCTTCCCCGTCGCCGTCGAGTGGAGGTAGAGGTGGTCGCCGAGCGGCGCGTCGTCGTCGATGGACTCCGGGCTCTGGGCCTTGTAGAGTTGGACGGCGAACCCGTTTTGCTCGACCGTCACGTTGGTGTGCTCGCCGGTCTGTTCTTTCAGTTCGTCGAGTTCCGGCTTGGCGACCCGGTACAGCGCCATCCCGTCGCGCATCGACCCGCCCATCTCGAGGAACCGGAGGCTACAGCGGTACTCGCTTCCGACCTTGACGACGTAGTCGGTGTCCACGAGCGTCGCCAAGTGGATGTGCGCCGTGCTGACCGGCATCTCCATGTCCTCGGCGGTCTCCGACAGCGTCGCGCCGTCGACTTCGCGGAGGTACCGAATGATGTCGAACGCCTGTTCGACGCTCTGTATCCGCCGCGAGCCCGACCCGGTGGAGTTCGTCATGATTCGACAATGGGCCACCGCGTGCCTAATAGCACCGGTTCGTTTCAACGATGTTGGATTTCGAGGTGGCAAACGCCTCGGCTCCCCGCGTCACGGGTCGAGGCGTCGCTCGCCACGGGTCGGATGCTCGCAAAAAACGCGGGTCGCCGGGTGGCATGCCAGTCGATATGCGGACTTCGCGGGTCAGTCGCGGTCGCTGTCCGCCGCGTCTTCGGTGACGTTACTGAATCGAGTCTTCGGGACCGACGATGGTCAGGTTCTCGAACAGTTCGTCGTAGCCGTTGAGTTCGTAGAGGTACTCGCCGTCCAGCACTTCCTCGCGGACGGAGTCCTCGGCGCTGAGCTTCTCGTGGGCGCGCTCGAGGACCTCCTCGGCTCCCTCGCGGGGGATAACCGCAAGCCCGTCGTCGTCGCCGATGACGATGTCGCCGGGGTCGACGCTCACGCCGCCGACGGAGACAGTGACGTTGATCGAGCCGGGGTCCTGCTTGAGGGGCCCTTGCGGGTTGACGCCGCGGCCGTACACCGGGAACTCCATCTCGGCGATTTCCCGGCTGTCGCGGTACGCGCCGTCGATGACCAGCCCGGCGAGGCCGTTCGCCTGACAGGAGGTGCACATCAGTTCGCCGACGTGGCCGGTGTCGGTGTAGCCGTCGCAGTCGATGATGAGCACGTCGCCGGGCTCGGTCATCGTGATTGCCTTGTGGATGATCAGGTTGTCGCCGGGCGCGGCCTTCACCGTGACCGCGGTCCCGGCCATCTCGACGCGTCGTAGGCGGGCCGGAGGCCGGCGTCCATAGTCAGTCCGATGTTGCCGGTCACGTCGGAGACGATGGTGCTCGGAATCTCCTCGAACGCCTCGACGAGTTCGCGGTCCGGTCGCTCTACGTCAGCTCTATCGTGTGCATACCCGACTCGATGCGGACGATTCACGTTAAACTATCGGTCGGTCGAACGCTTGCGGTCCGCGCTCTGGGTCGGGACTACTGGCGCTCGCGGTGGCACGGGAACCAACGAAAGGGAGAAGGGCGCAGGTACGTGTCGAGTAGGGTGCCTCAGTCGCGGGGGAGTCGGGATTCGATGACGGTGTTACTGCTCTTCGATTCCGAGTTCGTCGACGAGGTTGCCGTAGAACTCGTACTGCTGGTCGAGGAAGTCCTGGAGCTCGTCGGGGCCGCGTTCGACGCGGATGAAGTTGTTGTTCTCCATGAACTCCACGAACGAGTCGTCCTCGTAGACGGCGCTGTACACGTCGGCGAGTTCCTGCTTCAGTTCGTCGTCGATGCCGGCGGGCGCGAAGTGCGCGAGCCACGACCCGATGGAGATGTCGAGGCCCTGATCTTGGAGCGTCGGCGTGTTCGGGAGCGCCTCGACCTGCTGGTCGAACGCCACGCCGAGGGCGGTCAGGCCACCGTCTTGGACCTGCGGGGCGACCTCTGCCGCGCCGACCGCGGTGCAGTCGACCTCGCCGTTCACGACGGCCGTCATGGCCGGTGCGGCACCCTCGTAGGAGATGTGTTCGACGTTGACGCCAGCCTCGCTGGCGATGCCGGCGGCCGCCATGTGCCACGACGAGCCGAAGCCGGAGTTCGCCATCTGCAGGGTGTTGTCCTGCCCGTAGGTAATCCACTCTTCGAGCGTGGAGAACTCGGCGTCCTCGCTGACGACGAGTGCCGCGGGGAACTCCGTGTACTGCATGATGGGCGTGATGTCGTCGGGGCTGAGGTCGGCGATACCGAGATGCTCGAACAGCGCGATTTCCGGGGCCGTACAGCCGATGGTGTGCCCGTCGGGTTCGGCGTTGGCCGCCGCGTTCATCCCGACCGAGCCGGAGCCGCCGGTCTGGTTGCTGACGTTCCACGAGACCTCGGTGTGGTTCTCGGCCGCGTCGGCGACCGCGCGACTGGTTCGGTCGGCTCCGCCGCCGGCCGACCACGGGGAGATGACTTCGACCGGCCGAGAGGGCCACTCTTGCTGTCCGGAGAGACTGCCGAGACAACCGGCAGATAGCGCCACGCCGCCGACGCCGGCTGCCTTGATGAAGTTCCGTCTGTTCAGCGCGCTGCGTCCACTCCGATTGCTAATGGTATCGTCTCCCATTGTACCCGAATGTTTGAACAATCCATACAATAAGCATTGCGGTCCCTCTGAATATGACGTGATGCCAGCGGAGTCGGTACTGCGCTTCTGTGCGCTCGCGAGCGCCGAGGCGAGCGGGCGCGTGGCGGGACGCTCGCGCACGTCTGGCCGACTTCTGCCCGCAAGCTTCTCCCCCAAGAGCGTAGATTTATACCCCGGCGGTATTCAAGGAGATGTATGCGCGGGTTAGCCAAAACGAGCCGAGAGCCCGGAGCTATGGAACTCGTCGACGTCGAGACACCCGAGCCGGCGTCGAACGAGGTCCTCATCGAAATCGACTACGCCGGGCTCTGCGGGAGCGACGCGGGAATCTACAAGTTCAAGTCCGCCTTCGAGCGGATGACCATGCCGACCATCATCGGCCACGAGTACACCGGCCGCGTGGTCGAACGCGGCGACGACGCCACCCGGTTTTCCGTCGGTGAGCGCGTGGTCGAGCGACCGATTCGCGGCTGCGGCGAGTGTTTCCAGTGCCAACTCGGCGAGGAGAGCATCTGCCAAGATGCGGAACTGACCGGTATCGACCACGACGGCGCGTACGCCGGCTACATCGCCGTCCCCGAGTCGGCGCTCCAGTCGGTGCCGTCGAACGTCGACCCGAAGCACGCGGCGCTCGTCGAACCGACGGCGATTTGCACGCGCGCGGTTCTCCGGAACTCCCGCGTCGAAGCGGGCGACCGTGTACTCGTCGCCGGCCCCGGGCCCATCGGATTGCTCTGCGCGCAGGTGGCCGCCTCGCAGGGCGCGGAGGTCGTCGTCGCGGGCGTGGGTCGAGACACGAACTACCGACTGCCGCTCGCGGAGAAACTCGGCTACCCCGCGCTCAACATCGAGGAAGACGACCTGACCGGTATCCAGCACGAGCTGACCGGCGGCGTCGGCTTCGACGTGGTGTTCGACACGACCGGCCACCCGTCGGGACTACCGATGGCCGTCGAGCAGGTCCGTAAGGGCGGCCAAATCGTCCTCGTCGGGCAGACCGGCGAGACCACGATGGAGTTCACGTCACTCGTCCGCGCCGAGGTCGACCTCCAGTGTACCTACGGCGCGACCTTCGAGGACTTCGAGCGGGCGTTCCGACTCATCGGCTCGGGCGACGTGGACCACGCCACGTTCCTCGACGACCGCTTCCGGCTCACCGAGTCCGAAGACGCCTTCGAGGCGTTCCTCGCCGGCGAGACCTGCAAGCCGGTGTTCGACGTTTCGGTCCTTCGAGACTGACGCGACCGACTCCGTCTCGTTCCTCACGGACTGTCTCAGCGACTCATCTCTCAGCCGCGGTTTTTCTCAGTCATCGGTCACCGGTCACTCACCAGACACTCAACACGCCACTCGTTCGTGTCTCGGTCGGACGCCGGTTTGAGCCGTCGCTCCGGGTCAACAGTCGGAAAAGCATGCCGCGGAGTGGGCTATCGAGGACTATGACGCCGTCGGCGTCGCTCGGTACGACGGGTCAGCGTCGGAGTCACTCCGGCCGGGGGTCCCACTCGCGCTCGACGAGGAAGTCGTCGAGTTTGCCCTTGGGGTCCTCGAAGACGTGCGAGCCGTGGAAGACGAGCAGCGTCTCGAAGTCGTACTGAAGCAGGTCGTAGAGGTTGATTTCGGCGGCCTTGTGGTCGTCGTTGAACAGCGCCGGCGGCGGGAGGAGGTAGCCGGCCGGGAGGCCCGCGCGGTCGGCCCCGTCGAGGGCGTCCCCGGAGATGAGGATACCGCGGTCTTCGAGCAGGAGCGCCGAGGTCGCTTTCGTGTGGCCCGGCACCTCGATGACGCGGATGTTCCCGTCGAGCACGTCGCCGTCGGTGAACGTCACGTCCGGTTCGTAGTCGATGGCCTCGTGAAGCTTCGACTCGTTGGCCGACGCGAGGAGTTCGGGGTCGAACGCCTCCATCACCGACGGGAGGCCGCCGTGGTGGCCGTGGTCGCCGTGCGTGATGATGACGCGGTCGACGCCGCCGTACTCTCGCTCCAGAATCTCGACGAGTTCGTCGCCGTCCTCGTCGAAGCCGGTGTCCACGAGCGTCGTCTTGCCCGCCGGCGTGTCCTTCAACACGAGCACCCGGACGTGTTCGAACTGAATCTGGTCGATACCTTCGGTGACGTTACTAACACTCATTCCGGTGGAACGGTAGTTCGCAACGCTGGTTAATTCTATCGATGGCCGCGAACCCCGGTGTTGTCGTCTGTGGACATGTCGCATTGCCGACCCCATCGACCGGCGACCGAACTGTGGTCCGTTGTGCAGTCGTCCACTCTCGACGGCTTGTCACGGGCGCGGTTGAACGATAGGCTCGGCCGTACGTTGCCTTCGTGTCGAAATCGTGACTTTCAGCCCCGAACGGGCGCGGAAAGACCAATATGTTTATTACATACGATTGCTTGGTATCATACCACGAGGCAGAAGAAATAATGGTAATTCAGAAAGTCGGGGCCGTCCTTGATAGAATCGGCTTGGAGAGTGTTCGTTCAAGTCCGTTGTCGGTCTTCTTCATCCTGTTTTCGGCTGTCGTCATCTTCTTCGCGAGCCAGTTCCCCTCGGGTGACGGCGTCGGGCCGTCGTTCTTCCCGATTGCGGTGTCGCTCGGCATCATCTTCTTCGCCGGCATCGACGTGCTGACGGACTCCGAGACGGAACTCGAAATGTCGGAGTTCGACTTCGGACCCGCGGCCATCGTCGCGGCCTTCCTCGTCGGGTACGTCCTGTTGATGCCGCTTTTAGGGTTCCTCGTGTCGACCATGCTGTTCGTGCCGGTCGTCCTCTACTACTCGGACATCCGCTCGAAGCTCCTCGTCGTAGCGCTGTCGGTCGGGTTCCCCGTCGCGCTGTTCTACATCTTCGGGCGGATTTTCCTCGTGCGCCTGCCTGAGGGTATCATCCCGGTGTCGCGGCTGCTGCCGCAGCTCCCGCTGGTGGTGACCTTCTGATGGTCGTCGAGTACATCTCCCAGGCGCTCGTCAACCTCGCCGACCCGTTCGTCCTCCTGCTGATGGTCGGGGGTATCTTCCTCGGCATCCTCATGGGGTCGATTCCGGGGATGACCGCGACGATGACCATCGCGGTCCTGCTGTCGTTCACCTTCACGATGGAGCCGAGTCAGGGGATGATTCTCCTGTTGGGCATCTACGGAGGTGCGGTCTACGCAGGGTCGATTCCGGCGATTCTCATCCGCACGCCGGGCACCCCGTCGGCGGCGGCGACCATCTTCGACGGCCACCCGCTCTCCCAGAAGGGCGAGGCCGGTCGCGCGATTCGCGTGAGCACCATCGCGTCGTTCGTCGGCGGCGTCATCAGCGTCCTCGCGCTGATGTTCTTCTCGCCGGTCATCGCCGACGCCGCCCTCCGGTTCCGGTCGCCGGAGTTCTTCGCACTCGCCTTCTTCGGGCTGACCATCATCGCCAGCGTGAGCGGCGACTCGCTCACGAAGGGGATGGTCTCGGGCCTGCTCGGGATGCTCGTCGCGACGGTCGGTATCGACCCCGTGACCGGCTTCCACCGCTTTACGTTCGACATCCCCGAACTGCTCACGGGCGTCGAGTTCATCGCCGTCATGATCGGTCTCTTCGGCATCGCCGAGGGGCTTCGCAAGTACTCCCAGGGCATCAACAGCGGGAACGACCGCGTCGACCAGGAGATATCCGGCGTGTTCCCCTCGCTTTCCGACCTGCGGTCCATCGCGCCGGTCAGCGTCGGGTCGGGGGTCCTCGGGTCGTTCATCGGCGCGATTCCCGGCGCGGGCGGCGACATCGCCGCGTTCATCACGTACAACGAGGCCACCCGCTGGCTCAAAGACAGCGTCCCGTCGTTCGGTGAGGGGAACATCCGCGGCGTCGCGGCCGCCGAATCCGGGAACAACGCGAGTACTGGCGGCGCGTTGATTCCGACGCTGACGCTCGGTATCCCGGGCGACTCCGTCTCCGCCATCCTCATCGGCGCGCTGTTGGTCCACGACGTGAACCCCGGTCCGGGCCTGTACCAGGAGGAGCCGGTTCTGCTGTACACCATCTTCGTCGGATTCCTCCTCATCTACGTGTTCATCCTCATCTTCGGCATGCTCGGCGCGAACTACTGGGCGCGCCTCATCAACATCCCGAAGTCCCACATCTGGCCCGTCATCCTCGTGCTGTGTGTCATCGGAGCCATCGCCCTCCGCGGTAACGTCTTCGACGCGTGGATCATGCTCGGCGCGGGCGTGTTGGGCTACGTGATGCGGCTCCGGGGGTACCCGCTGGCACCCATGGTGCTCGGGCTCATCCTCGCCCCCATCGCGGAGGAGAACCTCCGTCGGTCGCTCGTCCTCTCGGGCGGCTCGCCGACCATCTTCCTCACGAGCCCCATCGCCCTCGTCATCATCCTGCTCGGTCTGGGCGCGATTGCGCTGCCCGCCGTGCGCTCGATTCGCGCGTAACCCGCATTCAGACCTCGTCCTCTTTTCTCACGATACGCGCTTTCCGTTGCGCGCCACCTCCGTCGCTGACTGTCCACTAACCGCTCTGGGCTCCCGACGCCTCGCTGACCTCCTGCCACCGCTGGCAGCGTTTCGGCCCGCCCGCTTCCGCATTTCTCTGCCGTACCGTCGAGAACGGAGCGGAGCGTACCGCCCGGACCGGCCTCAATTTTGAGGATGTTGAAATATAGGGATATTTTTCTACTGCTCGGCATCGGAATTACAGTGCTACTACTGTAATTGAACTCGCCAATCACGACTCGAATTACGACATTGTTGAAACTTGAGGCTGGTCGTCAGCCAAATCTGGGCGCGGAGAACGACCGGTGGGACCGTGAACCGCGTCGACGCGGTGTTCGGCGGTCGCTCCGAGTGGGATTCGGCGAAACGATATTATATCCCACCGTGGTACACGCTGGTATGGTCGTTGTTGCAGCAGTCGACCGGTCAGGTCGATCATCACACGTTGTCTCGGAAGCCGCGTCGTTGGCGGCGGCGTTCGACGAACCAGTCCACGTCGTCCACGCGTTGACCCGCTCGGAGTTCGTCGACCTCGGGTTGACGAGCGCACAGGCCGAGAAGCCGAAGGACATGGCGGAGATTCGGTCCGCCGCCGCCGAGATGGCGGAAGACGCCGTGTCGGGGTTGTCTGTCCCGTACGAGACGGTGGGCCTCGTCGGCGACCCGGCCGAAGAAGTCACCGAGTACGCCGACGAACAGGACGCGAGCTACATCGTGGTGAGTCCGCGACGACGCTCGCGCACCGGAAAGATGCTGTTCGGGAGCGTCGCCCAGTCGATTCTCCTGAACGCGTCGTGTCCGGTCGTCTCCACGCTCGCCGCGGAGGAATAGCCGTCTGCCGGGGACGACACCTACCGGGCGGCCGTCGCTCAGTACTGTTTCGGGGCACCCGTTATCCGTCCCTGAGAACGCGCGACCCCCTTTTTACCGCGACTCGCCGTAGCCTCGACTGCGCATGACAGTAACAGCAGTCGCAGACGGCGTGTACACGATACAGTTCGACCACGTCCGCGTGTTCGTCCTCGAAGACCGGCCGACTGGCACGACCACGCTGGTCGACGCGGCGTTCCCCGACGATGGCGACGAACTGGTGTCCGTGCTGGGCTCGGAGTTCGGCGGCGTCGACCGCCTCATCATCACCCACGGCGACGAGGGTCACTTCGGCGGAACGCCCGCGGTGTTGGACGCGTTCGACCCCGAACTTCTCGTCCCCGGCGGGGCGAAGGGGTTCTACGACGCGCTCGACGTCGAGGCCGACCGACACCTCCGCCACGACGAGGTACTCGACGGCGGGATTCGAATCGTACAGGTCCCGGGTCATACGGTTGCGAACAGCGGCCTCCTCTTGGAAGACGAGGGCCTCTTCATCGCCGGCGACGTACTGGAGGGCTCGGACCGCCGCGGCCTCCCGCCGGGGTTCCTCGTCCCGCCCGCGGCGCAGTTCAACGACCTGAGCCACGAGGAGGCCGAGCGGAACCTCATCAAACTGTTCGACTACGACATCGAACGGGTCCTCGTGAGCCACGGGTCGCACGTCGCGGAGGACCCGCTCGGGAAGTTGGACGACTGGCTTATCGACCGCCAGTGGACGCTGTCGTACTGAACGAGTTCGGGTCGACCAGCGACGCGACCGGTCGGCGCACGCTCGACGACACAGCGCCGACCACGTTCGCAACCCGAACATCACAGAATTATTTGATGTACTGTGAGTAGATATGTTTGAGCGTCTGTGATAGCGGTACTGTTTGGTCTTCCGATCAAGACCCACTAGAATCTCCATTCAAAGCGCGCAATTCGTCAATTTAGCTGATTCAGCTCTTTTCTGAATCGGAGCGACGGGCACGGAATGTCCACATCTCTAATTTAGACGTATTCTTCGATTTTGGGTTCTCTCATGGGCCATCTCTCGTTCCTACACCGGAACTCTGACGGCGCGCTGAAGAACTACTTGATATATTACCCTCTCTCTAAAATACCAGAATACATTTATTATTAGCTTGCCTCCGACCGTGGCTGCGGGCCTACCCGCTCCCGACGGCGTGCTCTGCATGGCGAACATCGTCGACCAAGACGAGGGGCCGGAAGCGCCACTCACCGAAGCACCGATTCTGGACGCCTACAAGACGCTCCTCGCCGCCCGACTGGATCGGGTCCACGAGGCGCGGTACACCGAGTCCAAACCGGAAGACGACGCCGAACACACGTACGAAGTGCTCGGCTACGTGCCGAGCGCGTGAGCGCCGGTTCGGCCGGCGGTTAGTTCGGGCGTACGGCGACCCCTATTTCGACTGGAGTACACCCCTGCAGACGCCCGCAACAACACCACCCCAAACAGCCATCGCGCCGTCCTAACAATGGCGGCCATCGCTCGGGCCAAACAATGGCGGCCATCGCAGCCCATCAGTTCAACTCGAGCGACGCGCGCATCGAGGGTGCTGGCGAGCGTTCGCGGACGATACGGCGGTCGTCGTGGGGTAAACAGATGGGTCTGCAAACGCGACGAATGAGTCGCGGAGAGGCGACGCAAACGAGCCACGAAGGCGAATCGAAAACAGGCGATACACCCCCTGTACGATGGGGTGTACCGGGGAATCGGGGGTGTGGACAGCCGCGTCGCACGGCGTGGCGACAGGCGTGTGCGCTCGCGAACCCGTTGTGAAGCGACCCGAAACACGTCGCGAGCGGCGTCGAGTGTGGCGTATTCGAGCGAATCGAGGATGTACCCGTGAGCAAATAGCGGGGGCGAAACGCGTCGTCGCTACACCCATGGCCCGGTCACAACGGGGTACACCCTTGCGGAGAATCGGCGTGCATGTACACCCCTGGAAACCGGGGGTGTAGCGCGTGTGTCTCGGTTCACCCTCGGTATCAGGGGTGTAGCTTTTGGCTCCGATTATCAGCCTCGTGAACGCGCGGGAAACAGCTATGACGGGGCTGTCGAGACCACACATAGCGATGACGCCACCACTCCCAACACGGGACCAGCTGCCAGATTCACTCCTCGAACAGGCGACCTGGGTGGGGTGGCGCAGACAGACGCGCAGTGGAGATGAAACGAAGGTTCCACGGGACGTGACCGGGGGGTATGCGTCGGCGACCGACCCGGCGACGTGGACGACGTTCGACGAGGCACGGGCGTACGCAGCCGATGGCTCGGCGGACGGCGTGGGCTACGTGTTTACCGACGACGATTCGTTCGTCGGCATCGACCTCGACAAGTGTCGCGACCCCGAGACAGGTGTGACCGACGACTGGGCACAGAAACTCATCGACCGCCTGGACTCGTATACAGAAGTCAGTCCCTCGAGAACGGGCTACCACGTCATCATCCGCGGGACGCTCCCCCCGGGTGGCAACCGAACCGGGAATCTCGAACTGTACGACGACGCACGATTCTTCACCGTGACCGGCGACCACGTCGCGGGGACGCCGACGACGGTGGGTGACCGACAGGACGCACTCGACGTGATTCACGACGCGTACTTTGAGACGCCGGCAGCTGTGGAGTCAGCGACGACGACGCCGACGACAGCAACAGCGACGACCACCAACGGTTCGACTGGCCCGGGCAACGACCTCGAGGACGACGAACTCATCGAGCGTGCGTCGAACGCGGCGAACGGCGCGAAGTTCAGTCGGCTGTGGCGCGGCGACACGACCGGCTACGACAGCCACTCCGAAGCGGACATGGCGCTGTGTTCGATGCTCGCGTTTTGGACGGCCGGCGACGCCCAACAGATCGACCGGCTGGTTCGCGACTCGGGGCTGTACCGACCGAAATGGGACGCCGTCCACTTCTCGGATGGGTCGACCTACGGCGAGACAACCATCGACCGGGCGATTGCCGGGACGAGCGAGTACTATCAGTCGTCGCGTGGGTCGCGTGTGAGTGGGTCGGGGGCGACGGATGCAAAGGCCAGTCGGCCGGCGACCGACGCAGGTACGGCGGCATCGACTGACCAGGAGACCTCGTCGGCCGACCAGCCGCCGACGGTTCCGTCGCCACTCGGCGGGCGTGAAGTAAGTGGGCGGATGCAAGAACTCACGACGCACCTCGAAGCGGCACTTGCGGAGAACGAACAGCTGCAGGCCGAACTCGAAGCCGAGCGGGCAGCGCGCGAGGCGGCCGAAGCGCGGGTGCGTGAATTAGAAGCGGCCGCGGACGAGGAACGTGGGGGATGGTCGTTGTTCGGGTGGTTGCGGTCGTGATGGGTGGTGAGCTGTGAGGCTGTTCGTTGTGTTCGTGTGTGCCGTCGAACGCCCCCGCGGCGACGACTCGAGGGCCGCCGTGCGCGCCTCGGCCTTCGGCCTGCGGTGCTACAGTCGGCCGTCTTCGTCCTCGCCGCGGCCCCGTTCAGTCCCACCCTGTTAGGTGGGGTGTCCTCCCTCGTGAAAGAATAATTGCGCGAGCAGTAATTATATTGCGCGCAAGCGCATATTGATGCGCATGACAGACACGCCGTCGTCGGGTCGACCACCCGATTTTTCGACATCGTTCCGTGAGCGACTCGATGAAGCCCCGGCAGATGACCGCGTCTACCGTGTTGCACTCGAACTCACCGAGCCAACGCGCGTCTCGGAGATTGCGACGCGGGCAGAATGTGCCCCGAACACCGCACGGCGGCATCTCACTCGACTCGCCGACATCGGCGTGTTGACGCAGGTTGGTGACGACCCCATACGCTTCGAGCGCAACGAAGCCTACTTCGAGTGGCGACGCCAGCGCCGACTGGCTTCGCTCAGCGAGCAGGAGTACAAACAGCGCCTCGGGGAACTCCTCGCGGAAGACGCAGCATACCGAGACACCTACGGCGTTGACCGACCGGGTGCGCTCGACCCACTCGACTATCACGACTACGGCGACCCAGAGCAGGTCTGGCTCGACATCACCTCGTGGGAGGCCGTCCAGACTGAGATTCGAGACCTTCGACAGGCACACGACAACCACTCGGAGCACGAAGGGCTCGCCTGAGCGTGCTCCCCGAGCGAACAAAACGGCAGCCGAACCGTACGCTCCTTCGAGACCTTGCCAGCCAACTCGGGGGTGAACCCTGGCTTTCATCGATAGCCGTCTTTCCCGCGAACCGACCGGACTCGATTGTCCTCACGGTTCGTCCGTCGTACTATCCGGAGTCAGTCGTCGCCGCTGCATACATCGAAGTGCAGGCCTACCTGATTTAAGCAGAGAGTCCCGCCGTTCACGGCGGGCGTGAATCCGACACTCTACTGCACAACCTACGTTCGACGCTTACTCCGGGGTATCCTCCCTGACTTTCTTCTCGCCTTCGAGTAGCAGCCCCTTCCACGTCAATCCACGGTGCTTCTTCAGTTCCTTCAACCGCTCGTACTGTTCGTCGTCGTCAAACTCGATACGAACTTCGACCATAAAATAACACATAAACTCCACACTTATGTGTGTTCAGATACAACCAGTAGGTGATGAAGCGAACCAACACCTTCGAGGTGATTCCGCAGTCCGACGCGGACGAGGAGTTGCTTCGACGCCTGTTGGACGCTTCTGCCGCTCTCTGGAACGAAATCAACTACGAGCGCCGCGAACACTATGCTGACTCAGACGAAGACGTGTGGGAAATCAGCGAGTATCGCGGTCGCTACGGCGGAACACTCGGCGCTTCCACAGTTCAGCAAATCGAACGCAAGAACCGCGAAGCGTGGAAATCGTTCTTCAGCCTGAAGGATAAAGGCGAAGCCAACGGCAAACCCGGCTTCTGGGGCAACTCAGAAGACGGACGAGAACTCCGCACGTACATCCGCAACACGTCATACTCCGTCGAGTGGGGTGAATATTCGCGGCTCGAAATTCTCGTCGGCAAAGACCTGAAAAATGAGTACGGACTTGGACACCGCGAGCGCCTCCGACTCGAAGTCCGTGGCGACCCAAACTGGAAGGAGTACGAGAAACAGGGACGGTTAGAGTTGTTCTACGACGAGCAAGCACAATCATTCAGGGCCTTTCAGCCAGTCACTATCGACACTTCTCGACTGGCACAACCATTGGCTTCGAAAGAAGCCGCTCTGGACATTGGTGCGAACAACCTCGTCGCCTGCACAACCACGACCGGCCAACAATACCTATACGAAGGTCGTGACCTGTTTGAGCGATTCCGCGAGACGACGCGAGAAATCGCCCGACTCCAATCACTCTTGGAGGACGGTCGGTACAGTAGTCACCGAATCCGACGCCTGTACGACCGGCGAACAAAACGTCGTGACCACACCCAAGATGCTCTTGCCCGTGACCTCATCGAACGCCTGTACGACGAAGGCGTTTCGACGGTGTACGTCGGGGCACTAACGGACGTGCTGGACACGCACTGGTCGGTGGAGACGAACGCGAAAACACACAACTTCTGGGCGTTCAGAGCGTTCGTGAACCGACTGGCGTGTACCGCCGAAGAATACGGTATGTCGGTTGAGGTTCGGTCGGAGGCGTGGACGAGTCAGGAATGTCCGAACTGCGGTTCCACGATAGACACGATTCGTCATCAGGATACGCTGACGTGTCCGTGTGGGTTTGAAGGACACGCTGACCTCACGGCGTCAGAGACGTTCTTGAGACGTCATCAGAACTCAGAACGTTCTGATTGGCGAACGAGACACGGTGTGTCTCGTCAACGGCAGACGACGGTAACACGGCCGATGGCACGGCCTGTATGCCTCAAGTGGGACGACCATCACTGGTCAGAGTCACCACGCTCAGTTCCCAACGAGGAGCATACGAACCCGCAAGTTGCCTCCGTGGGTCGGTAAACGATACCCCTAGCGCGAGGAAACCTCGCCGTTCACGGCGAGGAGGATGTCATACAAACGGGTCGTTCCACATCACGTATGTTGAATCCCGACACGGTGACCGCTGGCTGTGCCGGTGGGACCGACACGACAGTCCCGACTACTCTCGGGATCATTTTCACGAACCGCCGGCGGCACAACACACCGATGGCGTGAATCGAGACTATCCGCTACATCTCGGTGACGTTCTCGCGGACGTTGTCGTCCCGTGGGTCAACCGCCGAGTCGGTGCGGTCTGGGACACCTACGAGGGGTGAACCTGTCCAGCGTGGTTCACTCGTTGACAGTATGAAACGCCGACAGCACTTCTTCGGGGACCGGGTTTCGATACGCTACTGATTCGCCCTCGCACAATTGCATGAAATCACGGTCAGTCGTGAGAAGCACATCAGCGTCCGCTTCACGTGCAAGTGCGAGATAAAATGAGTCGTACACGTCGTGATTTTTCTCAGCACTAATCTCGTAGGCCGTGAGAATCGTCTGTGGCGTTACGTCGACAGACTCCATCGGATACTGAAGCAACGAACTCACCGCATTTCGCGCATCGACCGTCTCGAATCCGAGGTCTTCGAGTACCCACTGCACACGGAGCGGCAGGTATCCGAACATCAAGAGTCTGTTCTCCCTGGAGTGCCGGAACCAGTTCCTCTGCAATATACGGATGTCCAGGGTGGTCATCAATAAGTTGGATTGCGAGCGCATTGAGATCCGGCAGCAGACGCATCCTATCGACCTCCAAACGTGGCTTCACCGGCGTCCCGGAATGCCTTGTCACCCCACTCTTCAGCCGACTTTCCTGCAGAGAGTGTGTGTAGGTCCGGCAACTGGCGGACGAGTCGGATATCACTTCCCTCCCGGATGACTTTGAACGTCGTTCCATCGCCGAGTTGTAACTCATCGCGAAGTGCTTTTGGAATCGTGAGCCGCCCTCGTTCGTTCAGCGTCGCCTCACCATACTCGCTCTCATCAGCGGTCTCATCTGTCGAACTCATTTTATCTGACTCGACTAGTCAAACAATCCGAATCACCATAAATCATGGTGACGAGATGATTCAGATTGAATTAGTTCGATTACGAAAAAATTCGAGGCGAAAGCCTCGCCTTTCAGGGCGTCACCAGAACGCGGTGCGTTCTGGTTGCCCGCCAGATTACATCTGACGACGGGGATGAAGCCGACCAACAGGTCGGGGAAACCATACCCTCACGAAAGTCCCAAAGAAGTGCGCACAAACCCGAAAGTTGCCTCCGTGGAATCGGCATAGCCGAACCCCCAACGGAGGAATCCTCGCGCTTTAGCGCGGGGAGGATGTCAAGATGGCTGCTCTCATCGCATCGACGACAGCTGAGCCGACGACGAGGTGGAGACACGAACGTCGAACGGGTGTGAGTTGCCCGTTCGTACAGCGCTGTGTTCGCCCCTCGCTTTTGGCCGCCCAACTGTTTATGTCTCGACAAACTCGACGCCGGTAAGTTCGAATCGAGCACCACCATCCGTGGACGAAGTAATACTAACGTTCCAGTCGTGTAACTCGGCGATCCCCTCGACGATGTGGAGTCCGTAGCCAGGATTCTCTGCTTTTGTCGAATAGCCCGCATCAAGCACACTCTCACGTTCGGCTGGCGGGATTCCGACGCGTCGTCTTCGATGAAGATTCCTTCGTTCCCAATCGTCCCGACACGAATCTCGGACGCCGCGCCGTGTTCGACGGCATTCCAGTACAAATTCTCGAAGAGGCGACGCAGTTGTGTCGTCTGGGCTAAACACTCGACGTCGTCGACAACGACGAGGGCAGTCCCTTCCGCGGAGACCGTCGACCACGCGTCTTCGGCGACGGTGAGTAATGAGATTGCCTCCAGTTCAAGGTCTTTGCCACGAGCGATACGGAGGAGTTCATCGATGAGATTATTCATTCGGTTGTGTGCCTGTGCGACCGCCTCCAAATGTTTGAAATCGCCAGTCTCCTGGGCCAACTGTAGTTGGCCCTCGGCGATGTTCAACGGATTCCGGAGGTCGTGCGACACGGTACTCGCGAACGATTTGAGGATGTGGTTCCGAGTCTGCAACTCCTCTTCGCGCGCTTTCTCTTCCGTAATATCTCGTGAGTGGACACACAGACCGTCTGCAACCGGATACACCCGGACCTTGACCCAATACTCATGTGGTTCGTAGAAGGTCTCGAACTCGACGGACTCCGATTCCGTCATTGCCACCCGATAGTTCTCGTAGAGTTCAGTTCCCTCTGCATCCGGAAACGCTTCGAGGAACCGCTTCCCGAGTACTTCCTCCGCATTCCGACCCGTTCGCGTCGCAATCTGGTGATTCCAGTAGGTGATGGTCCACTCATCGTCGAGCGTGAAGAACCCGTCTGTCTGCTCGTACAGCTCGATGATACGGTCCTGAGTGATTCGGGCTTGACGTTCCGAACGTCGACTGCCGACAGCGTTCTGTACGTGGTTCATAAGTTGGTTGTACACCTCGTTCCCATTTTTCTTCAGGTACGTCGTTACGCCCATATTGATGGCTTTGGATGCGATATTCTCGCTTCCATGCCCAGTAAAGAGAATAAACGGGAGGTTCGGATACTCCTCACGGACGGCGGTTAACAGTTCGAGGCCATCCATCTGTGGCATCTGGAAATCGCTGACGATACAGTCGATGGGGTTGTCTTCGAGTCGTTCGAGGCCTGCTGTGGGTTCGATCTCCGAGATGACGGTGACCGAGTCGTCGAGTCGTTCGAGGTACGATGTGACTAGTTCGCAGAACTGCGGTTCGTCGTCAATATGCAAAACGAGCATGTCGTCATCGACGCCCCAGACGTGCTCCGCAGTCGTTTCACGTGCGGTCCCGTTCACCATCGCCATCCACCCCCTCGTGACTGATGTGGCGGCCTTCCGCCGCGGTTAGTCTATTCCCTCGCGTTTCGGACGAGCGCGACGAGCGTGGTCGGTGTAACTGATCTGGCATTCGACACGAGTACATGTTGATTGTGAACTGATTGACATCTGCTATTACGGTCGACCGGTGTGTAGTCGCGTCCATACTGGTGAGTCTCCTATTGGGCTAGCGTTGAAAGAGAGAAGGAACGCGCCCGTGTCAGGGAGACACCAACGGTCGGACAAGGACGAATGGGTGACTTGTCTTCCTCGGCTACAGTCCCTTTTTGTCTCAGAACAAAAAAAGTGTTGGATGATAACATATGTCATTGCCGAGTATTGCCAGTACGATCTCTTGGCGTCGCTTGTGAATCCAACAACGAGCGCTCCCCGCGATCAACGAACTCGTTTCAGCGAATTGGAGCGAGAGAACCACCACTCCACTCTCCGAGGGTCACTCTAACGTCGAATCGCGCAACTGCTGGAGCGTGTGCATCTCCGAAAACCCGGGCTGGTTGATTTGAAACGTCTTCGGCGGCGAGTTCGTACTGTAGGTTTTCTCGACGCGCGGCGGCCCCTCGTTCGGTTCGTTGAGCCCGCGGAGGACTTCGTGTGCATCGCTTCGATTCTTCACCACCCAGACGGCCGCCTCGGGGTCGCAGGCGGCCATCTTATCGAAGTCTTCGGGGACGGCCGTGAGCAGGTCGTTGTTCACCCGCTCGGCTTCGAGCGTGACGACAATCTCGCCGTTCGCATCGAGACAGACGGCATCGAGTCGCGAGCCCTCGTGTTCGAAATACGGGACGGTCTCGACGGCAGCGGAGTCGTCGTCCTCAACGAACGCCTGTTCGAGATAGCGGCGGCCGACTTCGACCATCACGACGTGGAGACTCGACTCGCTGAGGTCGCCGCGGCCGTGACCGTAGGCGACGCCCTCGCGGTGGCGAACCCCAATCGCGCGTCGGCCCTTCGGCGTGACCGTATAGAGCTTGTGCGGATAGGTACAGTCGAGCGCGAGCGTGCCACCATCGACGAGTTCGCGCACCGACGCGTGGTCGATGCCCGTGTACTCCTGGAGGCGGACCATACTGTCGTACAGGATGTCGTACTCGAATTCCGTGTCAAAGCGACGCTGGTGGGCGGAATACACCGCCTGCAGGAAGCGCAACTGTGCATCCGTGAACACGCTTTTGCGACGCTCTTCGGGCGTGAGCGTCAGCGAAATATTCGAAATCGGGATGTCGTCGCGGTCGACTGCCTCGAGACTGTGACAACAGCCGATGGCGTTTTTCAGCCCCGTCAGCGAGGGGTCATAGCGCGTCGAACACTCCTCGCACTTCGCGGCGTGGGCTTCTGGGTCGTAGACGACCGTCGGCGGGAGCGACTCGTGTAGGGAAGCGTCGAGTTGACTCGCGCTTCGGGAATCGGTGCGTTCCACGGTTCAGCCTCGTCGGCCGGCTGGGTGGCTGCCTCGGGCGTCCGTGCGGTCGAGGACTCGGAGGGTGCGTTTGTGGACTGTGTCGATGGCGTGGTCGGTTGCGGTGTCCGGTCGCGACTGGTAACGCCATCGACGGCAAGGCCATGGGCGTCTCGTGACCGCGCTTCGAGGAGGTCGCACGTCGCGGCGAACGCCGTCTCGCGGGCCTCGGAAAACGACGACGGGCCCTCGGGATGGCCCGCGGGCAGCGGCGCGCTTTGGAGAACGAACGGCGTGGGTTCGGCGTCCCCGAAGCCAGCGGGGAGCGTGGTGAGCCACTGGCCGCGTCGGAGGGCGCGGAGTCGGGCTTGGACCTCGCGTGCGGGGTGGGCAGTCGTCGCGAAGCGATGGCTGAACTCGGGGTCGACCGCGACGTTACCGGTGACAATCGTCGAGACGTTGTTCAGGACCTCGCGATACGCCTCCGGGTTGGCCGCACGGAGTTGCGCGGGGAACTGCATCGCGAGCGTCATCGACAGGCCGAACGACCGCGACTGCGACAGGAGCTTCGACAGCAACGACGACGTCGACAGCTCGGCGGCCTCTTCGAGATACAGATTGACGAGCGGGTGGTCGCCGTCGGGGTGCTGTTGGGTTCGGCGACGCAGCGCCGTCCACAGCGACGACAACAAGACGAGCGTGATGACGCGTCGCGACGCCGGTCGCAACCCACCCGTGTCGATGATGATAACGGCATCGTCGTCGATGTGGGTTCGAAGGTCGAAGCGCGGGCCGGTGCCGTCCTCGGCGTGGACGTGATTAAACAGTTGTGCGAGCCGGGCGTCGAGCGGCACTTTCTCGATGCGGTTGGCGACCCCCTGCATGAGTTCGTCGAACGAGCGCTTGGAGTTGGCCGCGACGCCCGCGAGCATGGCTTGGAGGTCGTCGTCGACGACCGGCGGCGGGTCGCGCGTCTCGTGGAGTCTGGCGACCGCGGTCTGGAACTCGCGGTGGGTGAACGCGTCCGAACCGTGGACGGGGTCGAACATCGCCTTGAGGACGTAGCGGATGATGTCGGGTGACCGAACGGCCTGCTCGAAGCGGTCGCGACCCATGATGCCGATGAGGATATCGACGTAGTGGTCGACGACGTCCTCGACGGCGGTCGTGCGGTCGATGCCGGCATCGAGTTGGTCGCGAATATCGAAAAACGACAGCGCGGGGAGCGTCTCCGTGCAATCGAAGTACGTGACGTTCTCGAGCGAGCCGTGGCGGGCGTAGTGAGCCCGGAGATAGTCCGCGGCCATGCCGTCGCCTTTGGGGTCGATGAGGATGTCCGCGCCCGCGGTCGCGTCATGGTTGTCGAGCATGGCGGTGACGAGACTGGTCGACTTCCCGGAGCCGGTGCGGCCGAACCAGCCGACGTGGAGTGGCTGGAGCGATGGAGGCAGCGAGATGGGTTCGGCTTCGGGCTCGCCGTCGGCGCTCTGGGCGTGGCCGAGTGTGAGCCCTGCTGTTCGGTACCGTTCGAGACGGTCACGCGCCGGGCGCGTGAGGCCGTGTTCGTCTGTCGGCGTCGGCGCGAGTGCGCGCTGGGCGGCCGACGAGAGGGCGGCGGCGTCGAGCAGGCAGACGGCGGGGAGTTCGCGTCCATCCATGACGAGCGCCGGACTCGTGTGGTCGCTCCACGGGAGTTTCGCTCGGAGTCCGGTGTGGGCTGGCGTGGCGGCCGTCCGCGTGCGGAGCGCATCGAACACCGCCTGCGCGTCGTCGCCCGTGCGCTCGCGGCCTTCGATGCGGTAGTGGTCGCCGCTGAGCGGCGTGAACGCCGTCTGCAACGCGGTGAGTTCGGGGAGCGACTCGTCGGGGTCGGTCGTCGTCGCGACCGCGCGGGCGGTGACCGTGAACGACCGCCGGGCGTCCTTGTCGTCGAGGGCGTCGAGTCGTGCGTTGACGGCCGGGTCGGCGGTGTTGGCGTCGGTGTTCGTCGACGTCAGCCAGTCATCGACGAGACGCTGTGACAGCGTATCGCGCCCCTCTGTGAGCCGGCGGCGACGGTCGCGGGCGTGATGTCGCCAGTCAGCATGCGGGGTGACGAGCACCTGGACGGCCATGGGAACGGTCGCGTTCGCAAGCGTCGAGACGACCGTCGCAAGCGGTGGTCGCGTGTCCGTCTCGAGAAACGACGCGTACGGCGTGAGCGTCGTCTGCCAGTCCTCGCGGCGGTCGGGACAGCCGACGAACTCGACGGCTCGATAGCGTGGCGGGCGGTAGCGTTCGAGCGCTTCAGCGTCGGGGTCGGCGTCTGGTTCGGCGGGCGAGAGTCGGTCCAGCGGGTCGGTCGTCGTCGTGACGTCGAACGAGTCGGGGACGAGTTCGCGACACCACGAGTCGATGGCTCCGCCGAGGTCGCAATCGACGCTGAGCGTGTAGTCGATGGTGCGTTCGGGCGAGCCGTCGGTGACGAGCAACCATTCGAGCGTCGGCGGGTCGCTGTGGTCGAGAGGAGGTCGAACAGCCGTGTGAACTGCGCGGTGACCGTCGCGAGGTCGAACGAATCCGTGGTTGGTCGCAGCCGAACGAACGACCGCGTGGATGTGGACTGAATAGTGACCATCGGTCACGGTGATTCGACATAATTCCTTCTCTATGTGTGGTTGTGATAACAGGACTACGGCGTGGTTGTGAGCTGTGCAACACCATGCGACGGCACAGCGTTCCGACGGAGGGGTTCGGAGCGAGGAACGGTGACGGCAGCGGCGTCATGAAACCCGACATCGTCGCTTCGTGGCCGGTGACTAGGTTCTCCACAGCGTTTCCAGACGCTGTTCAATCGCTGTCAGGACGGTCGAGTAGACTGCAAGCGGGTGGAGCGACGACAACTCGAGATCTGTGACGTCCGTTGCCGTTGGTGGCGTGTGGAAGTGCACGCGGCTGTTGTGGGTGTTCGGGTGGCGGTCCCAGCGGCATTCCCACTCCGAATCGTTGTCGTGGGCTTCGATGTAGTGGATGGAGAAATCCCCAGTCGTGAACCAGCGCACGTCAAGGCGGGCGCTCGTTACTATTTCCGGATACCGAGCGGTGTCGAGGTGTGCTGAGAGGAGCCGCGGCTCGTATGAATCCGGGTCGAACATCGTCTCGGCGACAAGGTCATCGGTGGCGAGCTGGCGCTCGATGAGACGGAGCGTTTGTCGATCCGGTGGCCCCGTCGATGGCGACGGTGTCTCGTCTTGGTCCTCCATCTACGCCGGAATCAGATGCCCATCGTTCTGCGACAGTTGTCGGGCGAGTTCATACAACCGGATCTCTCGAATCACGCCCTGCCAGTCACTAATTGCGTTCATCCGTTCGTGGACGGCTGCATGTCCGTCGTGGTCGAACACAGACACAGACGCTGGGTCTGTCGTCTCAAACTCCCGCTCGTACTCGGCACGTCGCGCTTCGAGTGCTGCCACGCGGTCGATAATTTCGTCGACCGTGAGGTCGGTTGCGATTCGGCTGGCGTCTTGCCATTCGAGATAGCCCTCGTTTCGTTTGTACCGCATCGGGCGGCTCTCGTCGTCTCGTCGGACGATTCCCATGTCGACCAGCCGGTCGAGGTGTTTTTTCGCAGCGTTCGGCGAGCAGTCTGCAAGGGATGCAAGCTCCGTGTAGTCAGTCAGCGACGTCGTTCCGAGAACGACATCGTAGATCCGACTAAAGGTATCTGCACCCGTCTGCCACCGATTACGAGCGGTGTCGGTTGTTGGGGCTGGATCGAACTCGTCCATAGGTATCATTCTGTCTCGACACTCAATATATGTTCGTATCTCGCAGATATTTGTGCGCGTCTCGAGCGAGTGCCAACAGCGGACATCGTGCTGGTGGTGTGTTTGTTGCTCGAACACCCCCACGGCGAGGACTCGAGGGCCGCCGTGCGCGCCTCGCCGCTCGCGTTGCTCGCGGCTGCGGTGCTACAGTCGGCCGTCTTCGTCCTCGCCGCGGCCCCGTTCAGTCCCACCCGGTGACTGGTCGGTCGTCGTCTCGTCCGTGTTCGACTCGTGGGGCGCGCCAGTATTTTATCGCGCGCCTGCAGGGGTGCAGGCGCGTGTTCTGGCCTGCGTTGATTCACAATGTGTGTAAACTGCGAGACGGCGTCGACTGTCGAGAGCGCGACCGAACAAACGATGGCATTCGAACTGTACGCGTGGCTTCGCCTGTATGCTGACGAGGGTGTTGACCCTGCGAAACTCGTCCAGTTGTTGTTGCAGACGGCGGTCGTCGTCGACGAACTCGATGGCGTGCCACGGACCCCACCGGGCCGGGATACGACGGCGTACAAACAGCTGCTGGCGCGGACGGACGAGGTGAGCACCCGGCTAGGTGTCGAAGAGGCGAACGACTGCGACCATCTCTGACGACCTTCTCTAATTATATTTATTATGTTGTCATAACTACAACTATGTCTCTAACCGTTGACCGGATTCACATGATTACGAGGAGGAAGCCCACGGCTTCAGCCGTGGGAGGAATCCGACAAGGCTCGAAACAACCCACGAGCGATAGCAATCCGACTCCCCCATGCCAATCATATAATTTATAAAGAATTCATCTAATATGTGAATTAACGATGGAGGTGATTCGTACCGTCAAAGTCAAACTCGACGTACCCAACGAGCGGTGCGACGACCTTCATCAGACCAAAACTCAGTTCCTCCATTGTGCGAACACCACCGCAGAGTGGGCGTGGAGATACCCGAACGACTACTGTGTGACCTCGAAACAGAAAGCCGAGAAAGCCCTCTACGAACGACTCCGCAACGAGACGGAGTTGACGGCAAACCTCGTACAGAAAGGGATTCGACGCGCTATCGAGGCCACAAAAAGCGGTGTCGCCCGACTCAAGAAAGGAGACAACACCAGTCAACCGCACTTCAAAGCGTGGAGCGTCGTCTACGACAAACGCTCTGCGACGTTCCACCGCAACCACGTTTCGCTCTCGACAGTAAATGGTCGCGTTGAGTGCGACTACGTGATTCCCAGCGAAACTGAGGGAACGCCGATTGGCGAGTATCTGCTGAACGAGGACTACGAGTTCCGGATGTCAACGTTGCAGTACGACCGCTCTACGTCGGAGTTCTATCTCCACGCACGGATGCGCCGAACCATAGACGAGCAAGAGCAGTCCACGACTTCTTCTGAAGACGCCAAGCACAGAACAGTCCTTGGCGTTGACCTGAACGTGGACGGCTCACTCGCCGTGACTTCCACAGGTGCATTCATCGGGAACGCAGACGAGATGAACCACCGACGCCGAGAGTTCGAGAAGACTCGCGGGTCGATGCAACAGACGGGAACGCGGTCGGCGCATCTGTCGATTCAGTCGATGAACGACCGTGAACACCGTTGGATGCAGGACGAACTCCATCGAGCCTCAAACCAGATTCTCGAAGAAGCCCAAGATCACGGCTGTACGCACATCGCGTTCGAGAATCTGACCGATATTCGCAAACGGATGGCTGGTGCGAAGCGATTCCACGCATGGGCGTTCCGACGCCTCTCCCAGTACGTTGAGTACAAGGCGGAGATGTTCGGGATCAAGGTTGAGCAGGTGAGCCCTGCGTACACGAGTCAACGGTGTTCGTCGTGCGGGTTTACGCACGAATCGAATCGGCGGACGAAGCATCAGTTCGTGTGTCAGAAGTGCGAGTACGAACTGAACGCGGACTACAACGCGAGTAAGAACATCGCTCGGAAACTACTCAAGAGACTCCACTCGGGGCAGACGTCTTCGAGTGGAGGCGCACCCTGTCAGTGTGCGCTTGCGTCAGGGACGCTGAACCTGAATGGCGATTTCCACGCCTCCGTCGACTCGACGGCAGAAGGGGAGTCCACTGACAAGCCCACGACTTCAGTCGTGGGTTACTGACATCGAGACGGTCCCGGAGGTGCGACCGAGTCGGCCTGAACCGGTCGGCCGAGTCCGTTCTGCGTGTTCTCTCTTATCGCGGCTCTTGTAACTCGTCTTCTCGCAGCGCCTCGTTCAGGTCGTCGCGGACGCGCTCGCCCGTCTCGCGGTTCATCGCCGTCGTGACGATGCGGTTCTCTTGGACGCTCGACCCGTCTCGCAGGAGGAGTCTGACGTTGCCGTTGTCGTCGGCGCGGGTGACCTTCGCCCGGAGCCCCGTCCGCGACCCGGTCCCCCCGGCGTCGATGGGGCCGGGAATGACCTTCTTGACGTGCGGGTGGCCGGCGACGACGCCGATTGCCCGTCGCCCCCGTCGCCCCCCGATGAGCGTGCTGTGGCTCCCGCCCAACTTCTCCGCGGGCGGGATATCGACGACCTCCAGCGTCCGCTCGCCGCGGGTGTCGAGGACGCGCTGGACGGGGTCGTCGTCGGAGACGCGATAGAACTCGTGGTGGAGTTGGGCGCGTGTCTCGCGAAGCGGGGCGCGCTCGCCCGCGGCGTACACGGTCTCGGGGCGCTTGCGCCGAATCTCGTCGGCGACGAGGCCGGCGAAGTTGCGGAGTTGGACGACTTTCGTCTCGTCGTTCGACTCGGGAATCGTCGTGACAGTCGTCTCGCCGAGTACGTCCTCCTCGTCGAGGAACGTCAGCGTCGCGCGGTCGGCCTCGAAGACGGCCACGACGGCGTCGCAGTTGGCGGTGTTGCAGGTGAGACAGTAGTCTCCCGGCTTCTCTAACGGGTTTCCACACCGCCGACAATGCATATCGACGTGTCGGGCGTGCGCGTACAAAAGGCCGTTTATGCGGTTCGAGGCGGACGCGCCGCGACTCCCGACACACGACTCGCCCGGCGAAACATATTCGTCCCCGTGTCCGAGAGTCCACTTCGTATGCGCCGCCGCGCCCTTCTCGCGTCGCTGTCGCCGCTCGCGCTCGCCGGTTTCGTCGGACTGGTCGCGCTCGCGCTCGACCCCGAGACGACCGTCCGCCTCGCCACGCAATTGGGCCAGTCGGCGCTCGATACGGGTCTCGCTGTCGCCTCGTACCTCCGCCGGGCCGCGCCCCTCTCGACGGCGCTCTTCGCCGTTCTCGCGTGGGTCGCTGCCGGGAGCTTCCGCGCGTTCGTCGCCCACCGCGACCCCTCGGACACGCGGACGACCGCCGAACTCGTGTTCGCGCTCGTCGCCTCCGCGACCGTCCCGCTCGTCGTCGTCTTCGCCCGCGACAGACCCGTCGTCGTCGCCGGCGCGGGCGTCGCGCTCCT